>NZ_JCACVY010000047.1:0-25812 GCF_058833935.1 Roseomonas sp. TS2
GGCCGCATGGGGGATTGGAAGACGCCGGGGGCCGGCTTCTTTATGCGGGCCCGCTGACGGGCTTTCTGTCATTTCCGCAACTTCACCGGCCGTGCGCGGCTTGTCCCGCTTCAGCCCTAAAGGCATAACTTCCCTCGTGACACGCCCTGTCAAAATCGCCCCGTCCCTGCTGGCCGCCGATTTCGCGCGGCTTGGCGAAGAAGTCGCCGCCATCGATGCCGCCGGGGCCGACTGGCTTCACCTGGACATCATGGACGGGCATTTCGTGCCCAACATCAGCTACGGCCCGGCCGTGGTGAAGGCGCTGCGCGGCCGTACCCGCATGCCCTTCGACGTGCACCTGATGATCTCCCCGGTCGATGCCTTCCTGCCCGCCTTCGCCGAGGCGGGGGCGGACCGCATCAGCCTGCATGCCGAGGCCGGCCCGCACCTGCACCGCTCGCTGCAGAGCATCCGGGCGCTCGGCAAGTCCCCTGGCGTGGTGCTGAACCCGGCCACCCCCGCCGCCGCCGTGGCGCCGGTGCTGGACATGGTGGAGCTGATCCTGGTGATGACGGTCAACCCGGGCTTCGGCGGGCAGAGCTTCCTCCACAGCCAGCTCCCCAAGATCGCCGAGCTGCGCCGCATGATCGAGGCCAGCGGCCGCGACATCGCGCTCGAGGTGGATGGCGGCGTGACGGCGGCGACGGCGCCGCTCTGCATCGGGGCCGGGGCCGACGTGCTGGTGGCCGGCACCGCCGTGTTCGGCACGCCGGACTACGCCGCCGCCATCGCCGGGCTGCGCGGGGGCGCCGGCTGATGTCGGATTGGCTGCGCGGCGCCCGCCGGATGGTGGCCGGGCTGAAGCCGGTGCGGGTGCCCGAGGCGCCGGCGCGTGCCTTCCGCGACCTCTGGCCCGGCGATGCCGGGCGCGGCCACCGCCTGCTGCGCGGCGAGTGCGAGGTGGCCGGCACCGTCCGCCCGCTGGTGACCGCCGAGGAAGGCGGCCAGGGCTGGGCCGAGGGCAGCGGCTCCGCGCCGTGGCGCGCCGCCGTGCACGGCTTCGCCTGGCTGCGCGACCTGCGCGCCCTCGGCACCGACGGCGCCCGGCTGCGGGCGCGCGACCTGACCACCGACTGGCTGTCCCGGGGCGGCACCGAATCCATCGCCGCCGTGCCGGAGGTGGCGGGCGCGCGGCTCTCCGCCTGGCTCGGCCACTGGGACTTCCTGGCCGCCACGGCCGAGGATTCCTTCCGCCGCGCGCTGATGGTGCGGCTGGCGCAGGATGCGCGCGGGCTGGTGGCCACCCTGCCGGCCGAGGGGCGGCACCGCGGCAGCCTCGCCGCGCTGAAGGGCGCGCTGGCCGCCGCCGTGGCGCTGGGGGAGGAAGCCTGGGTCGCCCGCTGCCTGCGCGTGCTGCCCGGCGAGATCGACCGCCAGATCCTGCCCGACGGCGCGCATGTGGAGCGCAGCCCGGGCCAGCTGCTGCTGGCGGTGCAGGACCTGATCGAGATCCGCAACCTGCTGCACGGCTCCAGCCTGGAGGCGCCGCCGCACCTGGCCCTGGCGCTGGACCGCGCCGCGCCGGCGCTGCGGCTGTTCCGCCATGGCGATGGCGGCCTCGCCCTGTTCAACGGCACGCGCGACGATGGCGCGGCGCTGGTCGACCTGGTGCTGACCCAGGGGCAGGCGCGCGGCCGCGCGCCGCTGATCCTGGCCGAGGCCGGCTTCCAGCGTCTCCAGGCGGGGCGCACCCTGATCATCGCCGATTGCGGGCCGCCGCCCGAGGGCCGCGCCGCGCCCGGCCCGGCCGGCCTGCCGCGGCAGGCGGACCGCTTCCACCACGCCGGCACCCTGGCCTTCGAGATGTCGGTGGGGCGCGACCGCCTGATCGTCAATTGCGGCGCCGTGCCGGCCGCCGAGGGGCCGTGGCGCGACGCGCTGCGCGCCACCGCCGCGCATTCCACCCTGGTGCTGGCCGACACCAACAGCAGCGAGCTGCGCGAGGAGGGCCTCGGCCGCCGCCCGGAGGCGGTGGAGGCCGAGCGCCAGGAAGCCAATGGCGCGCAATGGCTGGATGCCAGCCACGATGGCTACCGCCGGGGCTTCGGCGCGCTGCACCGCCGCCGCCTCTACCTCTCCGAATCCGGCGACGATCTGCGCGGCGAGGATTCGGTGGAGGGCGAGAACCCGCCTGCCTACGCGGTGCGCTTCCACCTGCACCCCGGCGTCGTCGCCAGCCCGCAGCTGGAGGACAACGCCGTGCTGCTGCGGCTGCCCTCGGGGGCGTCCTGGCGCCTGCGCGCCAGCCGCGCCAGGCTCTCGGTGGAGGACAGCGTGTTCATGGCCGGCGAGCCGCGCCGCACCAGCCAGGTGGTGCTCTCGGCCGAGGCCGGCACGCCTTCGGTGCAGTGGGCGCTGAGCCGGGTCAACCAGTCCGGCCCCGCCGCCACCGACGACTGACGGCACCGGCAAACCGACAGGAAGAAGGGGGCCGGGGGAATCCATTCCCCCGGCCTTTTCCGAAGCATGAAGATCGCCGAGGTCAGCAACGTCGATTTCGCGATGCGCCACTTCGTGCTGCCGGTGATGCGCGGCGCGCGCGAGCGCGGGCACGAGGTGGTGGGGATCTGCGCCGAGGGGCCGCTGCTCTCCGTCCCGCGTGCCGAGGGGTTCCGCATCATCCCGGTGCCGATGGCGCGCAGCCTGAACCCGCTGGCCCAGGCGCGCGCCCTGGCGGCGCTGCTGCGCGTCTTCCGCGCGGAGAAGTTCGACCTCGTGCACGCCCACATGCCGATCTCCGGCCTGCTGGCGCGGGCGGCGGCGCGGGCGGCCGGCGTGCCGCGCGTGGCCTATACGGGGCACGGCTTCCTGTTCAACCAGCCGGGGCCCGCCTGGCGGCGCGGCCTCTCGCTCGGGCTGGAGTGGCTGGGCGGCCGCGCCACGGACGTGTTCCTGACGGTGAGCGAGGAGGAGGCGGCGGATGCGCGGCGCCTCGGCATCGCGCGCAACGCGGTGGGCATCGGCAACGGGCGGGACCCGGCGCGCTTCCACCCCGACGCCGCCGCGCGCGCCGCGCTGCGCTCCGAGCTGGGCGCGGGGCCCGCGGATTGCGTGGTGGTCATCGTCTCGCGGCTGGTGCGCCACAAGGGGCATGTGGAATTGCTGCGGGCGATGGAATCCGTCCCCGGCGCCACCCTCTGGGTGGTGGGCGAGCGCCTGCCCACCGACCACGGGCCGGACATGGCGGAGGATTTCGCCCGCGCCCGCCGCGAACTGGGGCCGCGCCTGAAGCTGCTCGGCTACCGCGAGGACGTGGCGCGCCTGCTGGCGGCGGCGGATGTGTTCTGCCTGCCCAGCCATTTCGAGGGGCTGCCCATGTCGGTGATCGAGGCGATGCTCACCGGCCTGCCGGTGGTGGCCACCGACATACGCGGCCCGCGCGAGCAGGTGGTGGAGGGCGAGACCGGCTTCCTGGTGCCGCCCGGGCCGGGGCCAGGGGCCGTGGCGCCGCTGGCCGCCGCGCTGCGCCGCCTGGCCGCCGACCCGGCGCTGCGCGCCCGCCAGGGCGCCGCCGGCCGCGCCCGCGCCCTGGCGCGGTTCGACGAGGCGAAGGTGATCGGCCGCACGCTGGACCTGCTCGGCCTGTGAGGGCGGGGCGCGCGCCCTTGTGCGTTGCACAGTGTGTCTCACCCTGGTGTGAAGGGGCGGCTCCCCCCATCTGCCGGGGATAACCACTCCGCGCTTCGCGCCCCGCTGCCCGAGGGTGTAAGGGGAGCCCGCCATGGCACCGAACCAACTCCGCGCCGACCGCCCGCTGGTGGGCGACCGCGCCGCTCCCCCCGTCCCGCCCGACGCCGCCCCGCCCGGCGAGCCGCCGCGGCCGCCGCGCGGCAAGCGCCGCAAGAAGGGGGGCGGCGGTGGCCGCCGCGGCATCGGGCGCTTCCTGTTCGGCGTGGCGAAGCTCGGGCTGGTGCTGGGGCTGGCGGGCGTGGCGGTGGGCGGCATCGCCGGCTACGGCTTCTACCGCCAGGCGGCGGCCGACCTGCCGGAGCATGAATGGCTGGCCGACTACCAGCCGCCGCAGATGAGCCGCATCTACGCGGCCGATTCGAAGCTGATGGCGGAGCTGGCGCTGGAGCGCCGCGTCTTCGTGCCGATCGGCGCCATCCCGCCAAGGCTGCAGGCCGCCTTCGTCGCCGCCGAGGACCAGAATTTCTGGTCGCATCACGGCGTCGACCCGCTGGCCATCGCCCGCGCGGTGGTGATGAACGTGGAGGGCATGGCCACGGGGCGGCGCGCCGTGGGCGCCTCCACCATCACCCAGCAGGTCGCCAAGAACATGCTGGTGGGCAATGACCGCACCATCCTGCGCAAGGTGCGCGAGGCGATCCTGGCCTTCCGGCTGGAAGCGGCGATGCCCAAGGACCGCATCCTCGAGATCTACCTGAACGAGATCTTCCTCGGGCAGCAGGCCTATGGCGTGGCCTCCGCCGCCATGAACTACTTCAACAAGGGGCTGGACGAGCTGACGCCGGGCGAGATGGCCTTCCTCGCCGCGCTGCCCAAGGCGCCCAACAACTACAACCCCAACCGCTTCCCCGAGGCGGCCAAGGCCCGGCGCGACTGGGTGCTGGACCGCATGGTGGAGGAGGGCGCCCTCACCGCCGCCGAGGCCGAGACCGCCAAGCAGGAGCCCATCGTGGCGCGCGGCCGCGCCCGGCCCGACCTCGTCGCCACCGGCCCCTACTTCACCGAGGAGGTGCGGCGCGAGCTGGTGGCCCGCTTCGGCCAGGACCAGACCACCATGGGCGGGCTGGTGGTGCGCACCTCCATGGAGCCCGAGCTGCAGGCCGCCACCGAGCAGGCGCTGCGCGAGGGGCTCACCAACTACGACCGCCGCCGCGGCGGCTGGCGCGGGCCGGTGGCGCAGATCTCCGCCGCCCCCACGGAGTGGATGCCGGCGCTGGAGGCGGTGCAGCGCCCGGGCGGCATGCAGCCGGGCTGGCAGCTCGCCGTGGTGCTCGGCGTCGAGGCGCGCGAGGCGCGGCTCTCCTGGCTGGAGCGCCCCGATGGCCGTGCCCAGGCGCAGCCGCGCCAGGGCACCCTGCCGCTCGACGACGTCTCCTGGGCCCGCCCCGTGCGCGACGGCCGCCTCGGCCCCGCGCCGCGCCGGATGCAGGACGTGCTGAGCCCCGGCGACGTGGTGATGGTGGAATATGTCCCCGGGCGCGAGGCGCAGGGCCGCACCCCGGCGCGCGCCGCCCGGCTCTCGCTGCGGCAGATCCCGCAGGTGGAGGGGGCGGTGGTGGCGCTCGACCCCGCCACGGGCCGCGTGCTGGCCATGGCCGGCGGCTATGCCTTCGAGAAATCCTGGTTCAACCGCGCGACGCAGGCGCTGCGCCAGCCCGGCTCCTCCTTCAAGCCCTTCGTCTACCTGCCGGCGCTGGAGATGGGCATTCCGCCCAACCAGCGCCTGCTCGACGGGCCGATCGAGATCATGACGCCGCAGGGGCTGTGGAAGCCCGGCAACTACAGTGGCCAGCCGCGCGGCTGGGTGACGATGCGCACCGCCCTGCAGCAATCGCTGAACCTCGTCACCATCCGCCTGGCGCAGGAGGTGGGGATCGACCGCGTGGCCGAGACGGCGGCGCGCTTCCACGTCATCCCCAACATGCCGCGCGTGCTCTCCATGGCGCTCGGCGCCGGCGAGACGACGGTGATGCGCATGGCCGCCGGCTACGCCTCCTTCGTCAATGGCGGCAAGGAGGTGGCGCCGACGCTGATCGACAGCGTGCAGGACCGCTTCGGCAAGGTGGTGTGGCGCGCCGACACGCGCCGCTGCGAGGGCTGCGACGCCGGCCCCGGCAGCGCGCCGCCCCGGCTGGTGGACGAGCGCCGGCAGATCACCGACCCGATCGCCGCCTACCAGATGGTCTCGCTGCTGCAGGGCGTGGTGCAGTATGGCACCGGCAGCCGCGCCGGCGCCGGGCTGGGCCGCCCCGTGGCCGGCAAGACCGGCACCACCAACGACTACATGGACAACTGGTTCGTGGGCTTCACGCCGGACATCGTGGTGGCGGTGTGGATGGGCTTCGACGAGCCGCGCAGCCTGGGCACCGGCGAGACCGGCGGCAGCAACGCCGCGCCGATCTTCCATGACGTGGTGGCCTCGGCGCTGAAGGACAGCCCGCCCGTGCCGTTCCGCGCGCCGCCGGGCGTGGCGCTGGTGCGCGTGCAGCTCGACAACGGCCAGACCATCCTGGAGCCGTTCCGCCCCGGCACCGAGAACGCCGCCCGCCCGCCGAGCGACGACACGGTGATCTCCTCCGACACGCCGGCCGGCGTCGATAACAGCCTGGGCGGGCTCTACTGAGCCGGCCTGCCGGTGTGGCGCCTGCCGTTATTGCGCCTGCCGGTGTGGCGCCCTGTGCCGCGAGCCGCCTTCCCGCGACCGGGAAGGCGGCTTTTTTCATGGGGCGGGGCCGCATGCCGCAGAAGCGAACAGAAATCGGAGATGCGGATACTTCACCAAGACTTGAGAAGAGAATCTGAGATTTTCCGGTACGCGCTCTCATTAATAAGGCAAACTGAAGCGTCACATAAAACTCTCACATCGAGAACGCCGCAATGGTCCGTCCCTATATTGCTCCTGTCACCAAGATCGTCGGTGGGCCTGGAAATGACCGCATCTCCGGCAGCACGCTGAACGACGACATCTATGGCGGTGAAGGCGACGACTGGATCCTGGGCGGGGGGGGCGCCGACTATATCGATGGCGGGCCGGGCTACGATGTCGCGGCCTATGCCGGCGCCTCGGGCCGTTACGCCGTGCAGGTCGTCGGCGGCGTCGTCACCGTGCAGGACAACAGCAACGGCGCCATCAGCTGGATGGTTAATGTCGAGCGCATCGACTTCGACAACGCCCAGGTGGATCTGAGCGGCGTTCCGGCCTTCAGCCCGCAGCGCTACGTCGCCTCCAACCCCGACCTGATCCCGGTGTTCGGCTTCGACTCGGCGGCGGCGGCCTGGCACTACGTGGAGTTCGGCAATGCCGAGGGCCGGAGCTTCGTCAGCTTCAACAGCCTCGACTACATCGCCAGCTACAGCGACCTGATCGCCGCCTTCGGCGCCAATGGCCAGCTGGGCCTCACGCACTACATCCAGAACGGCTTCGCCGAAGGCCGCAGCGCCGCCGCCTTCAACGGCCTGCAGTACATCGCCAGCTACGACGACCTGATCGCCGCCTTCGGCCCGGACCGCGCGGCCGGATCGACGCACTACATCCAGTTCGGCGCCGGCGAGGGGCGCGGGCCGGGCGACTTCAACGGCCTGCAGTACATCGCCTCCTATGGCGACCTGATCCAGGCCCTGGGCGCGGACTACGATGCCGGCGTCGCGCATTTCATCAGCCATGGCTATGCCGAGGGCCGCGAGCGCGACACCTTCGACGCCGTGACCTACCTCAGCAACTATGCCGACCTGCAGGCCGCCTTCGGTACCGACTACGATGCCGCCACGGCCCATTTCGTGCGCTTCGGCTATGCCGAGGGTCGCGTCGACGAGCCGCTGATCGGCTGAGGGCCGGCCGCCGCACCGCGACCACTGGACAGGGTGGGCGGTGGGATAGTATCCCCGCCCACCCCGCAGCCTTTTCCGCCCGGCCTTCCCGCCGGGCCTGACGCCCCTCGCCGGGGTGGCCGTGCTGGCCCGCGGGTTTGTCCGCACGGACCCGTCCGCATGGGGCGTCCGCGCGGGTGGTGCCGGACCCTGTGCGAGCGAAGGAAGACACGATGCGCGCCGATGCCGAGGCCCTGCGCGGCCAGATCGAGGATTCCATCGCCCTTCTGCGCCGTCACCTGGACTGGGACGTGGCGCTGCGCCGGTTGGACGAGGTGAACGCCCGCGCCGAGGACCCCACCCTGTGGGACAAGCCCGACGAGGCCCAGGCCGTGATGCGCGAGCGCAACCGCCTGGCGGACCAGATCGAGGGCGTGCAGAAGCTGCAGCAGAACGTGACCGACGCGCTGGAGCTGGTCGAGCTGGCCGAGGCGGAGGGCGACGCCGCCACCGCCGACGCCGCCGTGGCCGACCTCAAGGCCTTCGCCGCCGAGGCCAAGCGCCGCGAGATCGAGAGCCTGCTCTCCGGCGAGGCCGACATGCGCGACTGCTTCGTCGAGGTGAATGCCGGCGCCGGCGGCACCGAGGCGCAGGACTGGGCGCAGATGCTGCTGCGCATGTACACGCGCTGGGCCGAGAAGCGCGGCCTGAAGGTGCAGCTGACCGAGGAAAGCGAGGGCGAGCAGGCCGGCATCAAGTCCGCCACCATCCAGGTGAGCGGCCCCAACGCCTATGGCTGGCTCAAGACCGAGAGTGGCGTGCACCGGCTGGTGCGTATCTCTCCCTTCGACGCCGCCGCGCGCCGCCAGACGAGCTTCGCCAGCGTCTATGTCTTCCCGGTGATCGACGACAAGATCGAGATCGAGATCAACCCGGCGGACCTTAAGACCGACACCTTCCGCGCCTCCGGCGCCGGCGGCCAGCACGTCAACAAGACCGAATCCGGCGTGCGCTTCACCCATATTCCCACCGGCATCGTCGCCGCCTCTACCCAGGACCGCAGCCAGCACCGCAACCGCGTCATCGCCATGGATATGCTGAAGGCGCGCCTCTACGAGCTGGAGCTGCGCAAGCGCGAGGAGATCACGGCGGGGATCGAGGCCGGCAAGACCGATATCGGCTGGGGCCACCAGATTCGCTCCTACGTGCTGGCGCCCTACCAGCTGGTGAAGGACCTCCGCACCAATGTCGAGAAGGGCAACCCCGACGCGGTGCTGGATGGCGAGCTGGACGACTTCATGGCCGCCGCCCTGGCCTCCCGCGTCGGCGCCACCCGCTCCGAAGCCAGCGCGAACGCGCGGTAAGAGCCTTCTTTTTCTGAAGAAAAGAAGCAAAAAGACTTTTCCAGTCTGGCGTCACGCCTCCCGGCAGGCGTGCCGCCAACGGACAAAGGTTTTTTTGGTTCTTTTTTCCAGAAAAGAACATTTCCTGCATGGATGACCTCTTCCCCGCCTCCCTCCGCCCGCAGGACCGGCACGACCCGGGCGGCAAGGTGCGCCTGGCGGTCAGCGGCGACGTGGTCAGCCGGGCCAGCTTCTCCGAGGATGGCCGCTACCGCACCGTGCTGGAGCGGCGCTGGGACGGGCAGCCCTTCGGCAGCCCCGGCTTCGTCGCCTGGATCATGATGAACCCCTCCACCGCCGACGAGCAGGTGGACGACCCCACGGTGCGCCGCTGCCGCGACTTCACCCGCCGCTGGGGCCATGGCGCCATGGTGGTGCTGAACATCTTCGCGCTGCGCGCCACGAAGCCGGCCATGCTGCTGGAGGCCGAGGATGCCGTCGGCCCCGGCAATGACGCGGCCATCCGCGAATGGGCGGCACGGGCGGAGCGGGTGGTCGTCGCCTGGGGCCTGCCGCCCAAGCCCCTGCGCGCGCGCGGCACTGCCGTGGCGGCGCTGCTGCGCGAGGCGGGCGTGCGGCCCTGCGCCCTGAAGGTGACGCAGTCCGGCGAGCCCGGCCACCCTCTCTACATCGCCGGCGACACCATCCCGGTTCCCTGGCCGGCCGGCTGAGCCGCCCCCGCCGCTTTGCCGCTACCAACGCCCGGCAAAAGGCTCTAAGCCCCGGGCGCCATGCCGCTTTCCCTGCGTGATCTCCTCGACCGCCTGCCGGAAGCGCGCTGGCCGCGCCTCTGGCTGAGCCTCCTCTGCCTGGCGCTCTGGCTGCCGGGCCTCGCCTCCCTCCCCCCGGGCGACCGCGACGAGAGCCGCTTCGCCCAGGCCAGCCGCCAGATGGTGGACAGCGGCGACTATGTCCGCATCCGCTTCGGCGAGGAGGAGCGCAACAAGAAGCCCGTCGGCATCCACTGGGCGCAGGCCGCCTCGGTGCAGGCGGTGGAGGCGCTGAGCCTCGGCCATCGCGGCGAGATCTGGCCCTACCGCCTGCCCTCGCTGCTGGGGGCGCTGCTGGCGGTGCTGGCCACCCACCATTGGGGGCGGGCGCTGGTCGGGCGGCGGGCCGCCTTCCTTGGCGCCGCGCTGCTGGCCTCCTGCACCGTGCTGGTGGTGGAGACCCACATCGCCAAGACCGACGCCGCGCTGCTGGCCACCGTGGCGGCGGCGATGGGCCTGCTCGGCCGCGCCTATCTCGCGCCCGGCGCCTTCACGGCGCGGCAGGCGGCGGCGTTCTGGGCGGTGCTCGGCATCTCCATCCTGCTGAAGGGCCCGATCGGGCCGATGGTGGCGCTGCTGGCGGGCCTGACGCTGGTGGTGGCGGACCGCGCCGGCGGCTGGCTGCGCGCGCTGCGCCCGCTCTGGGGCGTGCCGCTGATGCTGGGCATGGCGGTGCCCTGGCTGGTGGCCATCGGCATCGCCACCGAGGGGCGCTTCTTCGCCGAGGCGGTGGGGGGCGACATGCTCTCCAAGGTCGGCTCGGGCGAGGAGGCGCATTGGGGGCCGCCGGGCTACTACGCCGCCACCTTCGCGCTCGCCGCCTTCCCCGCCGCCTTCCTGGTGCTGCGCGCGCTGCCCACGGCCTGGCGGGACCGGATGAACCCCGGCACGCGCTTCCTGCTGGCCTGGGCGGCGCCCACCTGGCTGCTGTTCGAGGCGGTGGCCACCAAGCTGCCGCACTACACCCTGCCGGCCTTCCCGGCGCTGATGCTGCTGGCCGCCGCCTGGGCGATGGACCCGCTGCGCCGCCCGGCGCCGCGCTGGCTCGCCATGCTGGGCCTCGGCCTGCTCTGGCTGGTGGCGCTGGCGCTGGGCGTGGCGGCGGCCGTGCTGCCCTGGCTGGCCGACCGCCGGGTGGACCCCGTGGCGCTGCTGGTGCTGCCCGCCACGCTGCTGCTGGCCTGGGGTGTCACGCGCCTGCTGCGGGGCGGCACGCCGGCCCGCGCGGCGCTGCTCGGCGCCTTCCTGGCGGTGCCGGTCTATGGGCTGGTGCTGGGCGGCGTGCTGCCGCGGCTGGAGGCGCCCTGGGTCGGCCCGCGTTTGGCCGCCGCGCTGGCGCAGGCCGCACCTACCGGGGATGTGCAGGGCGAATTCGGCATCACCGGCTATCATGAGCCGTCGATGGTCTTCGCCACCGGGACGGGGACGGCGCTGCTGCGCGATGGCGTGGCGGCGGCCGCCTTCCTGGGCGCGGAGCCGGGCCGCACCGCCGCCGTGGGCGAGCGCGAGCTGGCCGGGTTCCGCGCCGCGGCCGGGCAGGCGGGACTGAACCTTCGGGAGATCGGATCGGTGGACGGTTACAACTACACGCGCGGCCGGCGGCTGACGCTGCACCTGTTCCAGGCGGCGCCATGATCGAGTGGGTGACCCAGACGGTCGGCAGCGCCGGCCCGGCCGGCGTGTTCTTCCTGATGTTCCTGGAGAACCTGTTCCCGCCCATCCCCTCGGAGCTGATCATGCCGCTGGCCGGCTTCGCCGCCGCCGAGGGGCACATGTCGCTGCTGGTGGCCATCCTGGCCGGCACCGCCGGCTCCGTCATCGGCAATGGCGTGTGGTACGAGGTGGCGCGCGCCATCGGCAGCCGCCGCATCCGCCCGCTGGTGGCGCGCTATGGCCGCTGGTTCGGCGTCTCGGCCGAGGACATGGACAAGGCGGAGGATACGCTGCGCCGGCACGGGCCCGTGGCGCTGTTCTTCGGCCGCATGCTGCCGGCCATCCGCACGCTGATCTCGATCCCGGCGGGGCTCGCCGGCATCACCCGCCCGGTCTTCTATCTCTGGACGCTGATCGGCGGGCTGCTCTGGGTGACGGTGCTGGCCGGTGCCGGCTACCTGCTGCGCGACCAGTACCGCAAGGTGGAGGCGGCGATCGAGCCGTTCAGCTACGTGGTGGTGGCCGCGGTCATCGGCCTCTACCTGTGGCACCTCTGGCGCACCCGCCGCGCGGCGCGCTGAGCGCCCGCCCGTTCCGCCATGCGAAAGGGGGCCTCACGGCCCCCTTTTTTACGCCTCGCTCCGGAGGCCTGCGTTCAGAGAACGCCGAAGATCAGCAGCAGGATGATGATGGGGATGGGGATGCCCAGCAGCCACAGCAAAATCGAGCGCATCGTCTTCTCCTTCGGAGGTGGGCCCGGAAAACCGGGCCGCATCGGGCAGGCATGTCGATAGCGATGGAACGCGAGGCTGCGGGGCGGGTTGCGGAATCTCCACGGAGCGAGTCTCCGCACCTTTTTTGCGACAGGGTGCTGGAACCCAGGGCGTGGCGGGACGTTCACCGGGGGATCGCCACAGGGTCCAGGCGCCGCAAGGCCGCAGACCCGCAACCTTCGGAGTTACCGGCCATGCGCCAGCGCGAGATCATCCCCGCCATCATCATCTCCGCCGCCCTGCTTGGCCTTGCGGCCTGCAGCTCGTCGCCCACCGGTACCGCTCCGGAGCGCGCGGTGGACCGCGCCGCCGGCACCAACATCTCGGGCGCCTATCCCTCCCAGTCGGACGGCACGGCGGTCAACCCGCCCGGCACCGCCGCCACGCGCGCCTATGACCGTGCCGCGGACACCAACACCTCGGGCGCCTATCCCCGGCAGTCGGACGGCACGGCGGTCAACCCGCCCGGCACCGCCGCCACGCGCACCTATGACCGCGCCACGGATTCCAACACCTCGGGCGCCTATCCGCAGAACGGCCCGCGCCGCTGAATTCGCCTCCCCGCCGGCGCACCGCGCGCCGGCATGAGGGAAGAGGCCGGGGTGGAGGATATCCGCCCCGGCCTTTTTCATGCCCCGCTTCCGGAAGCCCCGGGTGGCGCGGCGCAGAGAAAGCCCCGCCGGGCCTGAGGCCGGGCGGGGCTTTTCCGGAACGGCCCGTGCACGGCCGTGACCGTGCCGGGTGAGGGTGCGCGGGCGGTCAGACCCAGCCGCGCCCGGCCACCAGGGAGACGAGGAACAGGACCAGGAAGATGACGAACAGGATCTTGGCGATGCCGCTGGCCGCCGAGGCCACGCCGGTGAAGCCCAGCACGCCCGCGACGAGGGCGATGACGAGGAAGATGAGGGTCCAGTAGAGCATGAAGGGTGGTCCTTGGGATCGAGGGAGGGAAGGGCGTCAGCCCGGAGGAACCGGGCCGGCCTGCAAGGGCCGGGCGCCGAGGGGAAAGCCATGGCCCTGGCGCTGGTTGCTGCGGCCGGCCGGGTTGCCCGTGGCTGGCCTGTCCCGCCACCCGGCCTGGGGCCGGTGGCTGTCCTCGCGATCCCGCGTCATGCCTGCGTTTCCTTCGGCCTGTTCCACCGGTCTGCTCCACGACAGCAGGCCCCGTGGTGGTGCCGAAGCAACGCGGCGTTTCACCGTGCGGTTTCAGTCCAGTGGCACGGTGGAGGACACGGCCTGGTAAGTGGCGATGGCGAGCGCCAGCGGCTCGAAGGGCTTGCTGATGACGAAGGCCGGCTCGACCTGCTCGGCGGTCAGCAGCCGCTCCGGATAGGCGGTGACGAAGATCACCGGCACCTTCAGCTCCCGCTGGATGCGGTTGACGGCGGTGATGCCGTCGCCGCCCACGCCCAGGTTCACATCGGCCAGGATCAGGCCGGGCCGCTTCTGCTGGGCCAGGCGCACCGCCTGCGCCTCGCTGGCGGCCACGCCCACCACGCGGTGGCCGCAGGCCTCCACGAGCTGGCGCACATCCATGGCGATGATCGGCTCGTCCTCGATGACGAGGATCTCGGTGGCGGCGGCGCGGCGCAGGGCGCCGCGGGCCTCGGCCAGCTCCGTCTCGGCGACATCGAGGGGCACGCCCACCACCATGGCGGCGTCCGCCACCGAAAGCTCCTCCAGCGCCGTCAGCAGCAGCAGCTGCCGGTGGCGCGGCGAGAGGCTGGCGCCGCCCCCCGGTGCGGGCGGCGGCGGCGGCGCCATGCGGGTGACGCCGGCATACAGGGCCAGCCTGGCCGGCAGCGGCGGCAGGCCGCCGCGCAGAGCCGAGGCGACGAGCCCGTCGCCAGCCGCCTGGCTGCCGGTCAGCGCCCGGGC
Organism: Roseomonas sp. TS2; assembly: GCF_058833935.1. Taxonomy (NCBI): domain Bacteria; kingdom Pseudomonadati; phylum Pseudomonadota; class Alphaproteobacteria; order Acetobacterales; family Roseomonadaceae; genus Roseomonas; species Roseomonas sp. TS2. The sequence continues at coordinate 14,017 of NZ_JCACVY010000047.1, forward strand.
ATAACGTCGGGCGGGAGGCAAACTCCGGAGAAGCTCGGCTTGGGTTACGGCGTTCATGTCGTGGCCCTCGTATCGGTCCTATGGTGCAGGAAGACGGCGCTTGGATGAGAATGGCAAATCAAACTGACCCGATCCGTCACCGGCTTCCGGGGCTGCTGCCCGAGCTGCGGGCCTTCGCGCGCTTCCTGGCGCGGGATGCGGCGCTGGCGGATGACCTGGTGCAGGAGTCGATCTTGCGCGGATTGCGGGCCGAATCCCAGTGGGACCCGGAAACCAGCCTGCGGGCCTGGATGTTTCATATCTTGCGCAACGTCTTCCTGGAGCAGATGCGCCGGCGCGGCACCGAGCGGCGTGCGCTGGAGCGGATGCCGGAGCCCGACCAGCCGCCGCCGGAACAGGAGGCGCGCAACGACATGGCGGATCTGGCGCTCGCCCTGCAGGGCCTGCCCCTGCCGCAGCGGGAGGCGCTGATCCTGGTGGGCGCGCATGGCCTCTCCCATGAGGAGGCCGCGGCGGTGTGCGGGGTTCCGGTGGGCACCGTCAAGGCACGCGTGGCTCGCGCCCGGGCGGCCCTGGCGCGCGGCGTCGGGCCAGAGCCGGTGGGGGCATAGCCGGTGGGGGAATAGACGGAGCCGCCCGGCGCATCAGGCCGCAAGGCCGCGCGCGCGGGGGGAGGTCTCGGCGTGGGGTGGAGGGCAAGGGGTCCGGGCATCGATGGCTGCGGCGTGAAGGACCTGGGCGCGAGTCCGGTTGCATTCACAAATTGCATGGCTGATATGCAACAATGTTGATCCTGCCATGCAACCCCGAAGCAGGCCGCTGCATTGGTGGGTCATGCAAGGCGAGCAAAGCACCATGACGACCGTGACCACCAACGAAGCCGGCCACGCCGCTGCTCCTGTCGGGGAGGCCGTCCAGGGTTCCAGCTTCCACGACCAGCTTGTGGCGATCCTGCCCCGCCTGCGGGTCCAGGCCGTCTCGATGACGCGCAACCGCGCCGACGCCGATGATCTGGTGCAGGCCGCCGTCAGCAACGCGCTGGCCGCGCAGCACAGCTTCACGCCCGGCACCAATTTCGGCGCCTGGATGTTCCGCATCCTGCGCAACCGCTTCCTCTCCGACATCCGCCGCCGCCGCGACACCTGCGACATGGACAACGCGCCGGCCGAGGCGCTGGCCCGCCCCGCGGCGCAGGAGGACAGCATGGCGCTGCGCGAGCTGCGCCGCCGCCTCGCCGACCTGCCGGCCGACCACCGCACCGCGCTGATGCTGGTGACGGTGCAGGGCATGTCCTACGAGGAAGCCGCCGCGGTGATGAAGTGCGCGGTCGGCACCGCCAAGTGCCGCGTCTTCCGGGCCCGTCGCCAGCTCGAAGCCTGGCTGATGGGCGACCCGCAGCCCGCCAAGCGCAGCGCCCAGGCGCAGGCACAGGCCAAGTCTGGCGAAGTTCGCCGGCGCGGTGGTAATACCCGGAGCGGAAGCGCAGCCGAAACGCGGGCGCTGCATCCGGGAATGTGATGGACGATCGAGCAGAGAAGCGCATGTTGGCGGAGCCGGCCACCAAGCCAAACCGCTCGGCTGCGGGGCGCGCCCGGAAGGGCGCTCCCGACGCCGCCTTCGATCTGTGGCTTCAGCGGGGTCTGCATGCAATGTATGACGACGTCGCCAAGGAGCCCATTCCCGAGGAGCTGTTGCGACTGATCGAACAGGACCGGGCGCAAGGCCCCAAGAAATGAGGCTTCCGGCGCCCCCGGAAGGGTGGGCGCTGAATAGACTTCTCCGCGGCGTACGGGGCCGCATGCTGCTGCTGCTGATGGTTGCCAGCGTGCCGGTGGTCGGGATCGCCGGCGCGAATGCCATTCTCAGCTATGAAAGCGAACTGGCGACGGGACGCCGGACCGCCACCATCCTGGGCGACGTAGCTGCCGCGCGCCATGGCTCCACGGTCGAGAGCCTCCGCCAGACCCTGATGCGCCTGTCCGAGGACAGGCATGTGCGGACCGCCTCGCGTGAGGAATGCGGCAATTTCCTGCGTTCCCTGCTGGCGCTCCACGACACGCGGTATTCCAATTTCTGGGTGCTGGACGCCACGGGCCAGCCGCTTTGCACCGCCCTTCCCTATTCCGGCCCGGAAAACTTCAGCAGCCGCACCTATTTCCGCGAGGCCGTGGAGCGCCGGGCCTTCGCGCTCGGCAATTTCGTGCGTGGCCCTGTCAGCCGCCGCCCGGTGATCGTCGGCGCGGTGCCGTTGATGGTCGATGGCGAGGTGCGCGGCGTGGTGGCCGCCGGCCTGCTGCTCGACTATTTCGTGCACAGCGAGGAAAGCAGCCATGAGCGCGCCGCCCGGCGCCTCTGGCTGATCGACCGCGATGGCGCCGCCCTGCCGCTCACCCAGGCCGCGGCCGCCGAGCTGCCCTCCCGCGAGGTGCTGAAGGATATCACCAGCGAGCCGGATGGCAGCGTGACGCTGGAGACCCGGGCCGTCAGCGGGGCCGAGTTCGCCTATGCCAGCGCCCGGCTGGAGACCGACCTGCACCTGCTGGTGGGCCTGCCGATCGGCGAGATCCGCCGTGCCGCCCATGCGGTGCTGCTGCGCCGCGCCGTGGAGCTGGCCGCCTTCCTGTTCGGCTGCCTGGTGGTGATCGTGCTGGGCGCCGACATCGCCATTGCCCGGCCCCTGCGCGCCCTGGCGGAGCGGGTGCGGCGCTGGCGGCCCGGCGCGCCCTTCGGCGGCAAGGCGCTGCGTGGCGAGCCGGACGAGGTGCGCGCCCTGGAGCAGGCCTTCACCGACGCGGCTGCCGCCATCAGCGCCCGCGAGGAGGAGCTGCGCGCCGCGCTGCGCCAGCGCGACCTGCTGATGGCTGAGATCCACCACCGGGTGAAGAACAACCTGCAGATCGTCGCCTCGCTGCTGAACCTGCAGGCCAACCGGCTGCGCGATCCGCGCGCCAAGGCCGAGTTCGCCACGGCGCGGGACAGGGTGCAGGCGCTCGCCACGCTGCACCGCCACCTCTACACCAACCAGACCTTCGAGGTGATCGCGCTGCGCCCCTTCCTGGAGGAGCTCGGCCAGCAGCTCTTCGCCGCGCTGGGGGAGCGGCCGGGGCAGCGCATCAAGCTGGTGGTCGAGGCCGACGAGCTGGAGATCGTCACCGACCAGGCGGTGTCGCTGGCGCTGCTGATCACCGAGACGGTGACCAACGCCATCAAGCACGGCTTCCCCGACGCCCGCAGCGGCACCATCACCATCTCCGTCCATGCGGAGGGGGAGGAGGTCACGCTGAAGGTGCAGGATGACGGGCTCGGCATGCGGCTGGACGATGAGGAGGCGGGGCAGGGCATCGGCCTGACGCTGATCCGCGGCTTCGCGCAGCATCTCGGGGGCGAGATCGAGATCCGGGGCGCCGGCGGCACCGAGCTGGTGCTACGCTTCGCCCTGCGCCGGCGGGAAGCGGAGACGGAGGCGGGCTGAGCCGCGCAACCCGCCCGGAGGCAAGGCGTTGACGGAGCAATCACGCAAGGAGTTCCGATGATGCGCAAGATCCTGGCCGCCACCCTTCCGGCCCTCGTCCTCGTGCTGCCGCTGATGGCGTGCAGCGAAGGCCCCGGCGAGAGCGCCGGCCGCAGCCTGGACCGCGCCGGCGAGAACATCCGCGACACCATCGACCCGCCGAAGGGGCCCGGCGAGCGCCTGGGCCGCAGCGTCGACCGCGCCTTCTGAGGCCCGGCGCCGCGCCAGAAAGACCCTCAAGCTCTCAGGAGAGATGCCATGCGCCGCTATTCCGCTTCCTTCGACACCGGCTCCGTGGAGGAGCGCATCGCCGACCTGCGCCGCAAGGTGGACGAGCTGATGCATGAGCAGGTCAATCCGGCCCTGTCCCGCGTCGGCAGCCGCGCCTCCAGCCTGGCGCATCAGGTGAGCGACACCACCCGCCGCGAGGCGGACCACGCGATCGACCTGGTGCGCGAGCGGCCGCTGGTCACCATCGCGGTGGCGGTGGGCGTGGGCCTCCTCATCGCCCGCCTCCTGCGGCGCTGATCTCCATGCGCGCGTTCCGCCTCGTCAGCGTCTCCCTGGAAGCGGAGCGCGTGCTGCTGGGCCTCCAGGCCAAGCGATTCGCCGTGAAGGCGGTGCTGGGCCTGGTGGCGGCGGTGTTCCTCATCGCCGCCTTCGCCATGTTGCATGTGCTGGCCTGGCTGGCGCTGGAACCGCAGCTTTCGCCGCTGGCGCGTGCCGGCGTGATCCTGGCCGGCGATCTGGTGATCGCGGGCATCCTGCTGGCCCTCGCGCTGCGCGACAATCCGAGCCGGCAGGAGATCGAGGCCCGGATGTTGCGGGACAACGCCTTCAGCCAGGCACGAGCCAGCTTCGGCCTGCTGCCGATGCTGGGCGGCATGGCGCGCTCGCCCCTGCTGGGCATGATCATTGGCATGATGAGCCGCCGCAAGCGCGGCTGAAGGCCAGGGCGGGCGCCCGCCCTACCCCAGCAGGCGCCGCAGGAGCCGGATGAGCATGCGCCGCTCCTCCGGCGCCAGTGGCGCCAGGAGCTGCTCGTTGGCGCGCCGGCCCTGCGCCACCGCTTCCGCCAGCACCGTCTCGCCGGCCGGCGCCAGCGAGAGGACCACGGTGCGGCGGTCCAGCGGATCGCGCGCCACATCCACCAGACCACGGTCGCGGAGCCGCGCGACAACGCCCTGTATGGTGGCCGGGTCGAGCGCCACGGCGCGGCCCAGCGCGTTCTGCGTGGCCCGGCCCAGCTCCCCGAGCTTCAGCAGGGTGGCGAATTGCGTGGAGGTCAGGCCGCCGATCGCGCCACGGTCCTGGAACAGCGAGGCATGGCGCTGATGCGCGCGGCGCAGCAAATGCCCCACGGATTCATCAAGGCTGTAGCCGGAGGAGGGCGCCGGGGGGCCGATATCCTGCTCGCGCACAGCATCCAGGAGCAGCGTGATGTTCCGATCCGTGATGGCTCCGACCTTCTCTGCTGCGACGGTCCCGCTACCATCCCGCCGCGATGCCGGCCCGTCAACCGAATCGATTGTGCAGTGCCGCGAAACGGCCGGACCGGGGGACCAGAAGCTCAGGGGCGCAGGGCGCGGTAGCCGAAGGTCAGCAGGGTGATGCCGCCCAGCGACAGGGCGGCCATGCCGGCACGGTCGGCATGCCACATGAGACGCTCGGCGAGGATGGCCGCCAGCTGGCGATGACCTTCACGGCTCCGCAGCCGCACCGCCTTCTCGCCGGCCAGGGTGGAAAGCTGCTGCCACAGGCGGGTGCCGCGCAGATCCCGGCGCGGCACAGACAGCGCCAGGCCCCACAGCACAAGCCAGAGCGCGGCGGTCAGCAGCGCCCCGCTTTGCAGGGCCAGCAGTGGCGCGTGCGCCAGCCCGGCCATGACAGCGACGATGCTCACCACAAGGCCGAGAAGGACCCGCCGTATCGCATGGTCAGCCAGAGTGCGGAGCGTATCCATCCATAGGCCCCCTTTTTGTCCATGCTGACGCCGGACACCTGAAGATTCCAGTCGGTTTTGCCGATACGGGTGGCATAGCCCGCATCCTGCCGACGTTTTCCGCTTTCCACGGGGCGCACCGCCAGGCCTGCTTCTGGGAAGCCGGCTGGCGGGTGGCGCGTGCCCGCCATCCACATATTGGGCGAACGAGACGGCACGCCAAGCGTTGCAGCGCTTCCGGTGGGGAAGGCAGGTGCGGGAAGCCGCCCGCGCCAGATGGAGCGGGTTTCATCACTGTCCCTTGCACGGAACATGGCAGCCATGAGCCGATTCCGCCTTCAGGCAAGTGTTTCAGTGGCTTGGCATGTGAGGCTGATCCGGGGCGCTGCGCGGCAACATAACATTTTGGTGAATATCTGGCGCCACTTCTTTCCGCGATTTCATCGTTCGGATGGCAAGGCCACAATCCGCACACCGTCACCCTGGGCAGACTCAGGCCGGGATGTCGGGCTTGAACCGCGAGCCGTGGCAGCGCGGACCATCAACAAAGAAAACCTGGGGCGCCACCCGGCGCATCCGGGGAGGGCAGGAATAGGTTCGAAGATGCGCTCTGCAGCACCCAGAACAGATGCGGCGAATCGGCCGATGTCGCGCGAGGAGAAGCGCGTCATCCTGGCCTCGTCGCTTGGCACCGTCTTCGAGTGGTACGATTTCTATCTGTACGGCTCGCTGGCGGTCATCATCGGCGCGAAGTTCTTCAGCCAGTTCCCCGAGGGAACGCGGAACATCTTCGCGCTGCTGGCCTTCGCCGCCGGCTTCCTGGTGCGCCCCTTCGGCGCCCTGGTGTTCGGCCGGCTGGGCGACCTGGTGGGCCGGAAATACACCTTCCTGGTCACCATCCTGATCATGGGTGCCTCGACCTTCATCGTCGGCATCCTGCCCACCTCGGACCAGATCGGCATCACCGCCGCCATCATCCTGATCGTGCTGCGCTGCCTCCAGGGCCTGGCGCTGGGCGGCGAGTATGGCGGCGCCGCCACCTATGTGGCCGAGCACGCGCCGCATGGCCGGCGCGGCTTCTACACCAGCTTCATCCAGCTCACCGCCACGGGCGGCCTGTTCCTGTCGCTGATGGTGATCCTGTTCACCCGCTCGGCGATCGGCGAGGAGGCCTTCCTCGACTGGGGCTGGCGCATCCCCTTCCTGGTCTCCATCCTGCTGCTCGGCATCTCCGTCTGGATCCGCATGCAGCTGCAGGAGAGCCCGGCCTTCAAGAAGATGAAGGAGGAGGGCACCGGCTCCAAGGCGCCGATCTCCGAGGCCTTCGGCCAGTGGAAGAACGCCCGCGTGGCGCTGTTCGCCCTGCTCGGCCTCGTCGCCGGCCAGGCGGTGGTCTGGTACACGGGCCAGTTCTACGCGCTGTTCTTCCTCGGCTCCGTGCTGAAGGTGGATGGCTACACCACCAACATGCTCATCGCCTGGTCGCTGCTGCTGGGCTCGGGCGGCTTCATCCTGTTCGGCTGGCTGTCGGACAAGGTCGGCCGCAAGCCGATCATCCTCGGCGGCTGCCTGATCGCGGCGCTCACCTACTTCCCGCTGTTCAAGCTGATCAGCGCCGAGGCCAACCCGGCGCTGCACGCCGCGCACCAGAACATCACCGTGGTGGTGCAGGCCGACCCGGCCGACTGCTCCTTCCAGTTCAACCCGACCGGCACCGCCCGCTTCACCAACAGCTGCGACATCGCCAAGGCGGCGCTGGCCCGGCTCTCGGTGAACTACACGGTGGAAGCCGCGCCCGCCGGCACCGCCGCCACCGTGCGGATCGGCGATACCGCCATTCCCTCCTCCACGCCCAACTTCCCGCAGGCGGTGAGCGCGGCCATCACCGCGGCAGGCTACCCGGCGGCGTCGAACCCGACCGTGGTGAAGATGAACCACCCGTTCGACTTCTTCCGCGAGCAGCCGGCGGTGCTGATCGCGGTGCTGACCCTGCTGGTGATCTACGTCACCATGGTCTACGGCCCGATCGCGGCGGCGCTGGTCGAGCTGTTCCCGACCCGCATCCGCTACACCTCCATGTCGCTGCCCTACCACATCGGCAATGGCTGGTTCGGCGGGCTGCTGCCGGCCACCTCCTTCGCCATGATCGCGCAGACCGGCGACGTCTATTACGGCCTCTGGTACCCGGTGGTGATCGCCCTCGCCACGGTGGTCATCGGCATCTTCTTCGTGCCCGAGACCAAGGACCGCGACATCTTCGCCGAGGAGGACGCCGAGGCGGAGGCCAACGCGGCCCGCGCACGGGTCTGACCCGCAGCCGCCGCGCCGCCGCCAGGGCGGCGCGGCACCCCCGGCCAGGGCGGCTCTGCCGCCCGGCCGCGTTTCCGGCCGCCATGCCGGCCCGGCGCCCCCCGCGCGGCGCCCATCTCCGACAAGAACAGAACCAGGGAGGCTTTCCATGCCGGATGGCTATGACGCCACCTACGCGCAATGGCGGCAGGACCCGGAGGGCTACTGGCTCCGCGCCGCCAGCGGCATCGACTGGTCCACCCCGCCCGGACGCGCCTTCGACCCCGCGCAGGGCGTCTATGGCCGCTGGTTCCCGGAGGCGCGGCTGAACATCTGCCACAACGCCATCGACCGCCACGTGGCCGCCGGGCGTGGCGGCCAGCCGGCGCTGATCTGGGACAGCCCGCTCTCCGGCACGCAATCCCGCCTCACCTATGCCGCGCTGCTCGACCGCACGGCGCGGCTGGCCGGCGCCATGGCCGCGCGCGGCGTCGGGGTGGGGGACCGGGTGGTGATCTACATGCCCATGGTGCCGGAGGCCGCCATCGCCATGCTGGCCTGCGCCCGGCTCGGCGCGGTGCATTCGGTGGTGTTCGGCGGCTTTGCGGCGGCGGAGCTGGCGGCGCGCATCACGGATGCCGAGCCGAAGCTGGTGCTCTCCGCCTCCTGCGGCATCGAGCCGGGGCGGGTGGTGAAGTACAAGCCGTTGCTGGACGCGGCGCTGGCCCTCTCGCCGCACCACCCCGCCGGCTGCCTGGTGCTGCAACGCGAGACCTGGCGCTGCGCGCTGCAGCCCGGCCGCGACGAGGACATGGCGGAGGCCATGGACGCCGCCGCGCCGCACCCCTGCGTCGATGTCGCGGCCACCGACCCGCTCTACATCCTCTACACCAGCGGCACGACGGGAAAGCCGAAAGGCATTCTCCGAGACTGCGGCGGCTATGCGGTGGCGCTGCACCACTCGATGTCCCTGCTCTACGGCCTGCGGGCGGGCGACGTCTCCTGGACGGCGAGCGACGTGGGCTGGGTGGTGGGGCATTCCTACATCGTCTACGGGCCGCTGCTGGCCGGCTGCACCAGCGTGATCTACGAGGGCAAGCCGGTGGGCACGCCGGATGCCGGGGCCTTCTGGCGCGTCTGCGCCGAGCACGGGGTGAAGGTGCTGTTCACCGCCCCCACCGCGCTGCGCGCCATCAAGAAGGAGGACCCGGAGGGGAAGCTGCTGGCCGGCTACGACCTCTCGAAGCTGGAGGCGCTGTTCCTGGCCGGCGAGCGCTGCGACCCGGACACGGCGCTGTGGGCCGAGCGGCTGCTGCGGCGCCCGGTGGTGGACCATTGGTGGCAGACCGAGACCGGCTGGTGCATCACCGGCAATTTCCGCGGCGCCGGGCTGTTCCCGATGCGCGCCGGCTCCGGCGGCAAGCCCGCCCCCGGCCATGTGGTGGAGGCGCTGGACGAGGCGGGCCGCCCCGTGGCGCCGGGGCAGACCGGCAGCCTCGCCATCCGCCTGCCGCTGCCCCCGGGCTGCGCCCCCACCCTCTACCGGGCCGATGCGCGCTTCCGCGAGGCGTATCTCGAAACCTTCCCCGGCCACTACAACACTGGCGATGCCGGCATGGTGGATGCGGAAGGCTATGTCTGGGTGATGTCCCGCACGGACGACATCATCAACGTCGCCGGCCACCGCCTCTCCACCGGCGCGATGGAGGAGGTGCTGGCCGCCCACCCCGACGTGGCGGAATGCGCCGTGGTGGGGGTGAAGGACAGCCTGAAGGGCCAGGCGCCGCTCGGCCTCGTGGTGCTGAAGGCGGGGGTGGACAAGCCCGAGGCCGTGCTGGTGAAGGAACTGGTGGCGCTGGTGCGGGAGCGGATCGGGCCGGTGGCGGCCTTCAAGGAAGCCCGCGTGGTCGCCCGCCTGCCCAAGACGCGCAGCGGCAAGATCTTGCGTGCCACGCTGCGCAAGCTGGCCGATGGCGAGGATTTCGCGGTGCCGCCGACGATCGACGACCCGGTGATCCTGGAGGAGATCGGTGCGGTACTCCAGGAGACCCGCCCCGTCGCCTGAACTGGCAGAAAGAAGATGGGGGTCCGGGGGAATTCCTTCCCCCGGCCTTTAACCTTTCAGCTCCGCCATGGCGCGGGTGAAGGCGCGCCAGTCATCCTTGCGGGTGGCGGCGCGGGCGCTGCCATCCTCCAGCTTGGCGTAGAGGGTGAGCACGCCCTTGGCCCAGAGCCCGTCGAACAGCCGTTCGTCGGAGAAGGCGAGAAGGGTGGTGCGCTCGAACACGGCGGCCTTGATGCGCGGCTGCACCTTCCACAGCCACCAGCCCATGCCCGCCGCCAGCACTGCCGCGCCGACATGGATGTTCACCGCCATGGTCACCAGCACGAAGGCGACGAGGATGCCGATGGGCCAGGTCAGCGTCTCCGAGGCGCGGTAGACCGGCGAGCCGGAGACGTTCATCTTGCGGACATGGACGCCGAGCTGGACCTTGTCCTGGCGGACCAGCTCTTGCAGCGTCTCGAACTCACTCATGGCGTGGCGGCTCTCTCCCCGGCCGCCGCCTCCAGGGGGAAGGCGGCGCGCATCAGGGCGCGGGTATACTCGGCCCTGGGCGCCTGCAACACCGCCGCCGCCTCGCCTTCCTCCACCACCTGCCCGCCTTTCAGCACCATGATGCGGTGGGCCATGGCGCGCACCACGCGCAGGTCGTGGCTGATGAACAGGTAGGCCAGCCGGTGCCTGGCCTGCAGCCCGCGCAGCAGCTCCACCACCTGCGCCTGCACCGAGACGTCGAGCGCGCTGGTCGGCTCGTCCAGCACCAGCAGGCGGGGTTGCAGCACCAGGGCGCGGGCGATGGCGATGCGCTGCCTCTGGCCGCCCGAGAATTCGTGCGGGTAGCGCTCGGCCGTGGCGGGGTCGAGCCCCACCTCCTCCAGCGCCTGGTTCACACGGGCGCGGCGCCCGGCGGCCTTCAGCCCCGGCTCGTGCACCGCCAGCCCCTCGCCGACGATCTCGGCCACGCTCATGCGCGGCGAGAGGGCGCCGAACGGGTCCTGGAACACCACCTGCATCCTCGCCCGCAGCGGCCGCAGCGCGGCGCGGGAAAGGCCCTGGATCGGGCTGCCCTCGAAGGTGACGCGGCCCTCGCTGCGCTCCAGCTGCAGCAGGGCGAGGCCGAGGGTGGTCTTGCCACTGCCGCTCTCCCCCACCAGCCCCAGCGTCTCGCCCTCGCGCAGCGCCAGCGACACGCCATCGACGGCGCGCACCGCCCCCACCGGCCGGCGCAGCAGGCCGCGGCGGATGGGGAAGTGCACCTTCATCGCCTCGGCGCGCAGGACCTCCGGCGCATCCGCCGGCACGGGGGCGGGGCGGCCGCGCGGCTCGGTGGCCAGCAGCATCTTGGTGTAGTCGTGCTTCGGGTCGTTCAGCACCTGGACCGCCGGGCCCTGCTCCACCACCCGGCCCTGCCGCATCACCACCACCGCGTCGGCGTGCTGGCGCACGATGGTCAGGTCGTGGGTGATCAGCAGCATCGACATGGCAAGGCGCTGCTTCAGCTCGGCTAGCAGCGCCAGGATCTGCGCCTGGATGGTGACGTCGAGCGCGGTGGTCGGCTCGTCGGCGATCAGCAGCCGGGGGTCGTTGGCGAGGGCGGCGGCGATCATCACGCGCTGGCGCTGCCCGCCCGAGAGCTGGTGCGGGTAGGCATCCAGCCGCTCCTGCGCATTCGGCAGGCCGGCGCGCTCCAGCAGTTCGATGACCCGCGCGCGCAGCGCGGCGCCGCGCAGCGGCTGATGCAGCCGCACCGCCTCGGCCACCTGGCGGCCGACGCTGTGCAGCGGGTTCAGGCTGGTCATCGGCTCCTGGAACACCATGCCGGCGACGCCGCCGCGCAGCCGCTGCAATTCGGCCGGCTTCGCCTCCAGCACGCGGGTGCCATCCAGCGTGACGCGCCCGGCGATGGAGGCGGAGGGCGGCAGCAGCCGCAGGCAGGCCAGGGCGCTGACGCTCTTGCCGCTGCCGCTCTCGCCCACCAGCGCCACGGTCTGG
>NZ_JCACVY010000048.1:0-25676 GCF_058833935.1 Roseomonas sp. TS2
AGCCGAGCCACTCCTCCAGCGCGCCCGTCAGCACGGCGAGGCCGACGCCGAAATCGGCCATCTCCATCGCCTCGCGCGGGTTGTGGCTGCCATGGTCGTTGCGCAGGAACAGCATGGCCGAGGGGATGCCGAGTCCGGCGAAGGTGGCGCAGTCATGCCCGGCGCCGGAGGCCATGCGGCCGAGCGGAATGCCGGCGCGCTCGCCCGCGCGGCGCAGCGCCGCCTGCAGGCCGGCATCCATCCGCGCGGGCGCGGCATGGGTGCCGGCGCCGAAGTCGAAGCGCACGCCGCGCTCCGCCTCCAGCGCCGCCGCCTCGCTGCGCAGCCAGGCGTCCACGGCGCCGAGCAGCGCGGCATCCTCGCTGCGGATGTCGAGGCTGAAGCGGAAATGGCCGGGGATCTTGGTGGTGGCGTGCACCGAAGGGTCGGTGGAGAGGATGCCGGCGGTGCAGACCAGGTCGGCGCCCGAGGCCTCCAGCTCCGCCCAGCGGCGGTCGAGCGCCGCGATCAGCGCCACGCCGGCCAGGGCGGCGTCGCGGCGCTGGGCGCGGGGCACGGCGCCGGCATGGGCGTGCTCGCCCGTCACCGTCACCGCCGGGTAGCGCCGGCTGCCGCGGATGCCGGTGACGATGGCGGCCGGCAGCCCCTGCGCCACCAGCGCCGGCCCCTGCTCGATATGCGGCTCGATGAAGCAGGCGACGCGCCGTGGATCGAGCAGGGCGCGTCCGGCGCGGATCGGGGCGGGGTCGAAGCCCTCGGCGGCCATGTGCTCGGCCAGGGTGCTGCCGGTATCGCTGCGGCGGAGCGTGTCCGGCGCTTCGGGCGGCAGCAGGCCGAACAGGGCGCGGCTGCCGAGGTAGTGCGCCGGGAACCAGCACATTTCCTCGGCACGGATGCCAAGGATGAGCAGATCACGGGCAGATTTCAGCCCTCTGCGCGCCCGGTGGGCAGCGGCGGCCAACCCCATCACCACGCCGGCGGCGCCATCGAAATTGCCGCCATGCGGCACGCTGTCGAGATGCGAACCGATCACCACGGCGGGCAGGGCGGGGTCCCGCCCCGGCAGGGTCATGCGCAGCGTGCCGATGGCGTCCACCGCCACGCGCAGCCCGGCGGCGCGGGCGGCCTCGGCCAGCAGGGCATGCGCCGCGCGCTCACCGGGGCCGTAGGAGGCGCGGGTGACGCCCGGCTCGTCGCGCGACGCGGCGTGCAGCCGGTCGAACAGGGAGGCGGCCAGGTCCAGCGCGGGCCGCAGCTCCGGCGCCAGGGCAAGGAGGGAGGAGGCGGTCATGCCCGGCCTCCCAGCAGGCGGCATGCCAAGGGGCTGGCCCCGCGCTTGCCAGGGGCACGGCAGGCTCTCGGAGGGAAGGAACCCGGCATGACGCGCGACCTCATCGGCTATGGCGGCGAATGGCCCGATCTGCGCTGGCCCAACGGGGCGCGGCTGGCGGTCTCGGTGGTGGTGAACCTGGAGGAGGGGGCCGAGCAGCAGGTGGGCGACGGCGACCCGCAATCGGAGCGGATGGGCGAGGTGATGAGCGTCGTGCCCCCCAGGGTGCGGGACATGGGGCAGGAGCAGATCTTCGCCTACGGCACCCGCGCGGGTCTGTGGCGGATGCTGGAGGCGCTGGACCGCCACGCCATCCCTGCCACCTTCCTGATGTGCGGCCGCGCCGTGCAGCGCGCCCCCGCCCTGGCCGGCGCCGTGGCGGCGGCAGGGCACGAGGCCGCCGTGCATGGCTGGCTGTGGCGCCCGCATGCCGACTACACCAGCCGCGAGGCCGAGGCCGCCGACCTCGCCCGCTGCGCCGAGACCATCGGCGCCGCCACGGGGCAGCGGCCGGAAGGCTTCTTCTGCCGGGGCGCGGAGAGCGGCTGGACGCGCGGCCTGCTGGAGGAGCAGGGCTTCACCTACACCTCCAACGCCTTCGACGACGACCTGCCCTACCGCGACCCGGCGCATCCCGGCCTGGTGGTGGTGCCCTACGCGCTGGATTCCAACGACATGAAGTTCTTCCACCCCAACGGCTTCGTCCGCGCCGGCGAGATGGTGGAGTATGTGTCGGACGCGCTGGACGTGCTGCTGGCCGAGGCGGAGCGTGGCCGGCCGCGCCTGCTGAACATCGGCTACCACCTGCGCATCGCCGGCCGCCCCGGCCGCTTCCGGGCCTTCGAGGGCGTGCTGGAACAACTGGCCGCGCTGCGGGACCGCCTCTGGCTCGCCCGGCGCGCCGAGATTGCCCGCGCCTTCGCCGTGGCCGTGCCGCCCGGAGGCTGAGCGGGAGGCCGATCAAGAAAAGGATGGCGGCCCGGCGGAATACAGCCCGCCGGATTTCGTTCCGGTTGAAGTCGCGTTAGCCTGCGCCCCGGCCCCTTCAGGAGGCCCAAGATGCCAAGGGCAGGAAACGCATGAACCAGTTCACCACTTCGCGCCGCGCGGCCTTCGCCGTGGGCATGACGGGCCTTGCCGCCGGGCTGGCAGGCCCGGCCCTGGCGCAACCCTCCGCGCAGCCATCCGGCACCCCGCCGCACCCGCATCGCGGCCCGGTGCGCCCCCGCCCGCCCGGCGGGCCGGACCTGATCCGCGGCTTCTCGCGGGAGCGACTGGCGCGCATGGAGCGGGCCTTCGCCGACGAGGCGGAGCGCGGCTCCTTCGCCGGCTGCGTGGCGCTGGTGGCGCGCGAGGGCGAGATCATCCACCACGAGGCCTATGGCCACCAGGATGCGGCGCGGACGACGCCGATGCCGCGCGACGCCATCTTCCTCCAGGCCTCGATGACCAAGCCGATGACCTCGGCGGCGGCGATGATGCTGGTGGAAGAGGGGAGGATGAAGCTCAGCGACCCCATCACCCGCTGGATGCCGGAACTGGCCAACCTGAAGGTGGAGCGCAGCCGCGACGGCCAGCCGCCCGAGGAGGTGGCGCTGGAGCGGCCGGTCACGGTGCAGGACCTGCTGCGCCACACCTCCGGCTTCGCCTATTCCAACGCCGTGCCCTCGGAGCGCATCCGAGACGCCTACCGGGAGCAGAACATCGAGGCCGGGCGCGAGGCCATCACCGGCGACGAGATGCTGCGCCGGCTGGGCGGCATCCCGCTCGCCTTCCAGCCGGGCACGATGTTCTTCTACTCCATCTCCACCGACGTACTGGGGCTGCTGATCGAGCGCGTGGCCGGGCAGCGGCTGGACCGGCTGCTGCAGGAGCGGCTCATCGGCCCCCTGGGCATGCGGGACACGGCTTGGTTCGTCGAGCCCGGCAAGCGCGGGCGGCTGGCGGAATCCCCCACCACCGACCCGCAGACCGAGCCGATGTGGCGCGCCTACCGCATCCTGGAGGACGATGCGGGGCGTTCCTACCTGAAGGGCGGCGCCGGGCTGGTCTCCACCGCGGCGGACTACTTCCGCTTCGCGCAGATGATCGCCAATGGCGGGCATTTCGAGGGGCGGCGCTACCTGGCGGCGCCGGTGGTGAACTACATGCTCTCCAACCACATCCAGGGCATGGGCGGATCGCCCACCGCCTCCACCGGGCCGGGCTATGGCTTCGGGCTGGGCTTTGCGGTGCGGTTGCAGGACGGGCTCGGCGTGGCGCCCGGCAGCAGGGGCGACGCAATGTGGGCCGGTGCCTGGGGCACCTCCTTCACCATCGACCGGGCGGAGGGGCTGGTCGGCATCCTGATGGCGCAAGGCCCGAGCGCGCGCGGGCAGACCCGCATGCTGTTCAAGAACCTCGTCTATGGCGCCATGGTGGAGAGCCGCCGCGCCTGAGCAGGCGCGGCATCCCGCCCCGGCAGCGATGCCGGGCGGGGGCCCGGCTCAGCGGCGGGCCTTGCTCTTCTGCAGCTCGCGCTCGATCGAGGATTTCTCGCTGGAGCCCGAGCGGCGGATGATCTCGCGGATGATGGCGGGCGAGACCCGGTGCCGCTTCGCCAGGGAGGCAATCTCCTGCTCCAGCCTGGCTTCGGCCTCGGGGTCCTGGACCGCCGCTTTCTGAGGATTTGGCGGCACGACACGTCTTTCCTGGTTCTGGGCCGCGGGCGGCGCGGGCTTCAGCCCGGCATCGCGGCGCTGCCGCGGATCTGGCTTTCGCGCACCACGCGCTCATGGCCGTCGCGGAGGTTGCGGACGCGGTATTCGCGGTCTGTGGCATCGTTGGGCAGTTGCCGCAGCACCGTGTAGGTGCCGCGCGGCGCCGAGCCGTCGAAGCGGCCGGGCACGAATTCGACGCTTTGGCCGATGGTGAAGCCGTGAGGGGGCATGCGGAACTCCTGGGCGGGCCGGCGAAGGGTCACGCGAGCCAGATGGGAGCGGCAGGCCGGCGGCCCGCGCGCGGCATGGCCCTCAGCGGCTCCCACAATGCTTCCGGAGGCCGGAACAGGCCCGGCCTCCGCTGCCATTGCGCGGGCATGCGCCCGCGCCTCTTCCAGGCCGGCGCCGCCCCGAAAGGCAGCCCCGGCGGGGAGGATCAGGCCATCTTGAGGTTGGTGGCCGAGGTCTTGCCCTGCTGGCCGCGCTGCAGGTCGTACTCGATCTTGTCGCCCTCGCGCGGCTCGCGCAGGCCGGAGCGCTGCACGTCGGAGATGTGCAGGAAGACATCCTTGCTGCCGTCATCCGGCTGGATGAAGCCAAAGCCCTTGGTCGCGTTGAACCACTTGACGGTGCCGGTGGACATGATGGTGTTCCGTTCATGAATGAGAACCGCTCCGCAAAACCGCAGAACGGATCAAGCTGCGAGGGGAAACGGACACCAGGCTCGGCGCTCAAGCATGAGCAAGGAGAACAGGCCGAACCAAACGAGTTTGACGGTTAACATATGGACGCTTGCACCGCTTTCCGCAAGCATCGATGGCGGAATTGTCGAAGCGCAGGCGCCCTCTGCGGCGCGCGGCCCGGCGCGCGCCGCGTCGCGCCGGAACGGGCCTTTCCTTGCCGGACGGCTAGAACGCCAGCGTCATCTGCTCCGCCGCGCCGTCCCGCTCGCCGCCCAGCGCGGAGAGGGTGACGCCCAGCAGACGGATGCCACGCGGCGGCGGCAGCACCCCGCCCAGCAGCTGCGTGGCGATGCCCTCCAACTCCGCCAGGCTGCCGACCGGCAGGGCGGAGGACTGGCTGCGGGTGATCTGGCGGAAGTCGCTGAACTTCACCTTCAGCGTCACGGTGCGGCCCTGCAGGCCGTGGCGCGCCACATGCTCCCACACCTTGGCGGCGAGCGGGCGAAGCGCCTCGCGCAGGGCAGCGAACTCGGCGAGGTCCTGGCTGAAGGTGGTCTCGGCGCCGACCGACTTGCGCAGCCGGTGCGCCTGCACCGGGCGGTGGTCCTCGCCACGCGCGATGGCGTGGTAGAAGGCGCCGGCCTTGCCGAACTCGGCCTGCAGCGCCGCCAGGCTCTGCTGCCGCAGGTCGAGCCCCGTCTGGATGCCGAGGCGGTTCATCCGCGCCGCCGTCTTCGGCCCGATGCCGTGGAAGCGGCCCACGGGCAGGTCCTCCACGAAGCCCGGCCCCATGCGCGGGGTGATGACGAACAGCCCGTCCGGCTTGCGGTGGTCGGAGGCGAGCTTGGCCAGGAACTTGTTGTAGGAGACGCCGGCCGAGGCGGTGAGGCCCGTGCGCTCGCGGATGGCGGCGCGGATGCGCTGCGCGATCTCGGTGGCCGAGGCGATGCCCTGCAGGTTCTCCGTCACGTCGAGATAGGCCTCGTCGAGCGAGAGCGGCTCGATCAGCGGCGTGTGCTCGGCGAAGACGGCGCGGATCTGCTCGGAGACGGCGCGGTAGACCTCGAAGCGCGGGCGGACAAAGACGAGGTCGGGGCAGAGCCGCCGCGCGGTGAGCGACGGCATGGCCGAGCGCACGCCGAAGCGCCGCGCCTCGTAGCTGGCCGCCGCCACCACGCCGCGCGCGCTGGAGCCGCCCACCGCCACGGGCAGGCCGCGCAGCGCCGGGTCGTCGCGCTGCTCAACCGAGGCGTAGAAGGCATCCATGTCCACATGGATGATCTTGCGCACGGGCACGGGCACGGGCACGGGCACCGGCGCGGGCGGGGCCGCTTCCCGCGTCACGGCGCGCGGCGCGTGGCGGTGGGCGGCAGAGAGGGCGGCGGCGCCGCCGCGATGGCCGCCAGCATGCCGTCCTCCACCGGGCCGGAGAGCAAGGTGGCGGCGGGGAAAGCCGGGAACAGGGCGTCGGTGACGTCGCGCATGAGCGCAGGAAGGTAGGAGATTTCATGGTCATGGTCACGCGCGGCCGCCCGCCGCGCCCGCCGCGCCCGGCTCGCACGCGCGGCGGGGCGCGCCATGGCCGGGCTGTTCGGCGGCCCCCTCGGCGCCGCGGCCTCGGCGGCCAGCGCCATGAGCGGCGGCTTCCTGCCCTGCGAGCGGCCGAGGGCCGGCAGGGGGGAGGGGAATTGCCAGCACGCGCATTCTTCTGTCTGCTGGCCATCGCCTGAGGCTGAGGAGGACCGAGTGACCGTGAGCAAGCGCATCCTGCTGGGCATGCTGACCCCTTCCTCCAACACCGTGCTGGAGCCGGTGACGCAGGCGATGGTGGCGGCGCTGCCGGAGGTCTCGGCGCATTTCGGCCGCTTCCGGGTGACCGAGATCGCCCTCTCCGACCAGGCGCTGGGCCAGTTCGACGACGGCGAGATCCTGCGCGCCGCCGAATTGCTGGCGGATGCGAAGGTGGATGTGATCGCCTGGAACGGCACCTCCTCCGGCTGGCTCGGCTTCGAGGCGGATGAGCGGCTCTGCCGCCGCATCACCGAGGCCACCGGCATCCCCGCCACCACCTCGATGCTGGCGCTGAACGAGATCCTCGCCCGCACCGGCGTGCGGCAGCTCGGGCTGGTGACGCCCTATCTGGATGATGTCCAGTCGCGCATCGTCGGGAACTACGCGGCGCTTGGCTTTCCCTGCGCGGCCGAGCGGCATCTCGGCCTGCGCGACAATTTCTCCTTCTCCGAGGTCTCCGCCGCCACGCTGCACGGCATGGTGCGGGAGGTGGCGGCGGCGGGGCCGGACGCCATCGCCGTGGTCTGCACCAACCTGCGCGCCGCACCCCTGGTGGCGGCGCTCGAGGCGGAGACCGGCCTGCCGGTCTACGACACCATCGCGACCGTGGTGTGGAAGAGCCTCCTCATGGCCGGCGCCGACCCCGGCCGGGTGCAGGGCTGGGGCGGGCTGTTCCAGGCGCTGCGGGGCTGAGCCGGGCTCAGAGCCGCCGCGCCAGCGCCATGCCCGCCAGCATGGCCGGCAGGAAGGCCAGCGTGCCCGGCGCGCCGAGGCCGAGCGAGGCCAGCGCCGGGCCGGGGCAGAAGCCGCCCAGTCCCCAGCCGATGCCGAACAGCGCCGCGCCGAGCAGCAGGCGCCCATCCACCGCGCGGCGGGTGGGAAGCTGGAAGGCTTCGGCCAGCAGCGGCCGGGGGCGGCGCAGCACCAGCCGGTAGCCCAGCGCCGTGGTCAGCACCGCGCCCGCCATGACGAAGGCCAGCGAAGGGTCCCAGGCGCCGCCGAGGTCGAGGAAGTTCAGCACCTTCGCCGGGTCGGCCATGCCGGAGACCAGCAGGCCCAGGCCGAACAGCAGCCCGAGGCCGAGATTGACCAGGAAGGACATGGGCTCAGCTCCCGAGGCCATGCCGCATCAGCGCGACGGTGAGGAAGCCGGTGACCATGAAGGTCAGCACCGCCGCCAGCGAGCGCGGCGAGAACCGGGCCAGCCCACACACCCCGTGGCCCGAGGTGCAGCCATTGCCGAGCACCGCGCCGAACCCCACCAGCAGCCCGGCGAGCGCCATCAGCGGCAGGTTGCCGGGCACGCTCTGGAGGGGGGCGTCGCCGGTGGCCAGCCAGACCGCCAGCGGTGCCGCCACCAGCCCGAGCACGAAGCCGAGCCGGCCCTTCCAGGCGCCGTCCGGCCAGGGCGGCAACAGCCGGCTGGCGATGCCGCTGATGCCGGCGATGCGGCCTTCCAGCGCCATCATGCCCACGGCGGCGAGGCCGATCAGCACGCCGCCCAGCAGGGCGGACCAGGGGGTGAACGCGGTCATGGGGCAGGCGCCTCCGGGGCGCAGAACAGCTGGTGCAGGGTGGCGATGAAGGTCTCGGTCCGCGCATCGGCCAGGCGGTAGAACACCGCCTTGCCCTCGCGGCGGGTGGCGACCAGCCCGGCCTCGCGCAGCGCGGCGAGCTGCTGCGACAGGCCGGGCTGGCGGATGCCGAGCAGCGCCTCCAGCCCGCTGACGGGCTGCTCCCCTTCCACCAGGGCGCAGGCGATCATCAGCCGGTCCGGATGCGCGAAGAGCTTCAGGAAGGCGGCGGCCTCGGCCGAGCGGGCCTGCATCTCGGCGGTGGTGAGGGAAAGGCCGCCCGCCATCTCAGCGCCGCGTCCCGGCCGGCGGGGCGGTGGACAGGCCCAGCAGGGGATAGGCCGGGCAGTGGCGGAGCAGCCCTGTGGCCAGCGGCACCAGGCCGAGCAGCCCGAGCCAGCGGGCATTCCCCTCCATCCAGAAGGGCAGGGAGAGCAGGGCAAGGCCGAGGACGATGCGCAACGCGCGGTCGAGACCGCCGACATTGGGAGTCATGCGAGGAGTCCTTCTGGGTGCCAAGCGGGAATGCCGCGTGGCGGCTGCATCTACGGGCGAAGCCTAGCTTCAATTACGTGAAAACGAAATAGAAAAATTGCAAATGAAGTAAGGTCGCCCTGTCGTCGAGGGGCCGCATTGCCGTGGCCGGCTGGCCTGCCTATCAGGCGCGGCGGCGAAACCGGCTTCAGCACGGCGGCGTTGCTGGGCGCGGGCGGGCAGCAGGGGAGAGACGCAATGGTTCAGGCCCGGCCATGGCTGCGGCGCGTCCGGCTGGCCCTGGCGCTGCTGCTCGGCGCGGCGGCGCTGGCGGCCGCCGTGGCGGGGGTGTTCTGGGTGCAGGCGCGCGAGGGGCAGCTCAGCGAGGCACCGCCGCGCCGCTCCAGCACCCTTGCCCTGCCGGAGCGCGAGAGCCGCATGGTGCTGCGCCTGCGCGTGCCCTTTGCCCTGCTTCGCCAGGCGGCGCAGGAGGCGGTGCCGGGCAGCTTCACCCTGCGCAGCGGGCCCGAGGCCTCCACCCGCCACGAGGTCACCATCCGCCGCGTCGGCGAGATCGGCCTCTCGGCCGCCGGGGAGCGGCTGCGGGTGACGGTGCCGCTGGCCGTGGAGGGCACCGTGGGGCTGGGCGGCGCCCTGGCCGAGCTGCTCTCCCTCGGCCGCAAGAACATCGACGCCGCGGCCGAGGTGCAGGCCGATCTCGGCCTGACGCTGGACGATGGCTGGTGCCCCGCCTGGAGCGTGGCGGTGCAGTACCGCTGGCTGCGCCTGCCGCGGCTGGAGGTGATCGGCGGCGTCTGGGTCGGCATCGAGCAGCAGGTGCGGGCGCAGGTGGAAGCCGCGCTGCGCGACCTTCCGGCGCAGCTGGCCGCGCTGCTGCCCTGCCGGGCGGTGCGCGAGCAGGCGCTGGCGCTGTGGCAGCCGCGCAGCCTGACGGTGCAGCTGCCCGCCGCCCCGCCGCTGCACCTGACGGTGCGGCCGCAATCCATCGGCCTCTCGGAGATCACCGTGGCGCCCGGCGATCTCAGCGTGATGCTCGGCCTGCGCGCCACCACCGCCATGGCCTCCCGCCGCCCGCCGGAGGCGCCGCCCAGCTTCCTGCCGCCGCTGCACGCCCTGCCCGAGCGCTGGCAGGAGCGGGACGGGCGGCTGCGCGTCGCCATCCCTGTCCGCGCCGGCTACGACATGATCCGCGACTGGCTGATGCGCGAGTTCGGCGGGCGGGACATCCCCTTCGAGACGCCGCTCGGGCCGGTGCGGCTGCGGGTGCGGGAGATCTTCCTCTACCCCAGCGCCCCGGCGCTGGCGGCGGCCGTCACCTTCGACGCCAGCCTGCCCGGCCTGCTCCCCGACACCACGGGGCGGGTGGTGTTCTACGCCCGGCCGGTGCTGAGCCAGGGCGGCACGCGCGTCGGGATCGAGGAGCTGCGCTTCGCGCGCGACCTGGACAGCCGGCTCTGGTCGCTGGCGACGCTGGTCTTCGAGCGGCAGATCCGGGCGTGGCTGGAGGGCATCGCCGTCTATGATTTGCGCGAGGTGATGGAGGGCGCGCTCCAGGCGCTGCGCGACCTGGCCGCCGACCCGGCCAACACCGGCGGGCTGCGCCTGACGCTGACGCGCCCCAGCCTGAAGCTGGAGCGCCTGGTGCCGGAGCTGGATGCGCTCACCGTGCTGGGCAGCGCCGAGGCGGGGGTGGAGGCGGAGCTGACCTCTTTGCCGCTGCCCTAGCCGACATAGCCGAAGGCCACCGCCGGGCTGGCGGCGGTCTCCACCCAGACGCTCTTGGTCTGGGTATAGGCCGCCAGCGCCTCCCGCCCCGAGGAGCGGCCATAGCCGCTGCGGCCGAAGCCGCCGAAGGGCGAGGCGACGTTGATGGTCTTGTAGCTGTTGACCCAGAAGGTGCCGGCCCGCACCGCCGCCGCCACCCGGTGGGCGCGGCCCACATCCTGCGTCCACACCGCGCCAGCCAGGCCGTAGGGGGTGGCGTTGGCCAGCGCGATGGCCTCCTCCTCCGTGTCGAAGGGCAGCACCGCCAGCACGGGGCCGAACACCTCCTCCCGCGCGATCGGCGCCCCGGGCTCCACGCCGTCGAGGATGGTGGGGGCGTAGTAGAAGCCGCCCGTGCCGTGCAGCGCCTCCGGGCAGCCGCCGCCCGTGGCGAGGCGCGCCCCCGCATCCGCCGCCGCCCGCACCATGCCGGCGATGCGGTCGAGCTGCCGGCGGTTGTTGATCGGGCCGATCTGCGTCGCCGGGTCCGCGGGCGCGCCGAAGGGGATGCGCGCGGCGGCATGGGCCAGCCGCTCCACCACCGTGCCGTGCACGGCGCGCTGCACCAGCAGGCGGGAGCCCGCCACGCAGCTCTGCCCCGCACCGCCGAACACCGCCGCCTGGGCGCCGAGGATGGCGTGGTCGAGGTCGGCGTCGGCGAAGACGATGTTGGCCGATTTGCCGCCCAGCTCCAGCACGCTGGGCACGATGTTGCGCGCGGCCTCGGCGGCGATGCGCGCCCCTGCCTCGGCCGAGCCGACGAACACCACCAGCCGCGTTTCGGGATGCGCCACGGCGGCGGCGCCGGTGCTCGGCCCCGCGCCGGCCAGCACGCTGACGAGGCCGCGCGGGATGCCCTCCGCCCGGTGGCACAGCGCGGCGAGGGCGAGGGAGGTGAGCGGCGTCAGCTCCGAGGGCTTCAGCACCACCGCGTTGCCGGCGCAGAGGGCGGGGGCGACCTGCCAGCCGGCGGTGAAGATCGGCGCGTTCCAGGGCGTGATCTGCACCACCGTGCCGAGCGGCTCGTGCCGCGTGTAGTTCAGGTGGCTGCTGGGCACGGGGATGACGTCGCCATGCAGCTTGTCCGCCCAGCCGGCGTAGTACTCGAACATCTCGGCGACCTTGGCCACCTCGCCGCGCGTGTCGCGGATCGGCTTGCCGGCGGAGAGTGTCTCGATACGGGCCAGCGGCTCGGCCTCGGCGCGCACCAGCCGCGCCACTTCCCATAGGGCGCGGCCGCGCGCGGCCGCGCTCATGCCCCACCAGGCGCGCTGTGCCGGGCGGGCGGCGTCCATCGCCGCCTGCACCACCGTGGCGCAGGCATCGGCGTAATCCAGCAGCGGCAGGCCGTCGGCCGGGTTCACCAGGGTGAGCCGCTCGCCGCCGCCGGGCAGGATCTCGCCGGCCACGAAGCTGCCCACCGCGCCCCCGGGCAGGAAGCGTTGCAGCAGCGGCGCCAGGGCGGCGGCATCCAGGGAAAGGCGGGTCTCAGCCATGCGGGGCCTCCTCGGCGGCGCGGTAATCGGCCATGCGGGTGAAGTCGGCGGCGTCGGGCAGGGCGGAGGCTTCCTCGGCCCAGAGGCGCTGCACCAGGGCGGCCAGCGGCAGGTCGAGACCCACCGCCTCGGCCAGCTCGGCGGCGAGGCGCACATCCTTGCGCATCAGCCCGGCGGTGAAGCCGCTGTCGAAGCCGCCGGGCAGCACCCAGCGCGGCACCATCACCTCGGTGGCCGCGCTGCGGCCCGTGGCGGCGTTGATGACGGCCAGTGCCTCGGCGGCCGGCAGCCCGGCGGCCTCCGAGAGGCGCAGCGCCTCCCGCGCCGTCACCAGATGCGCCGCCACCAGCATGTTGTTCACCAGCTTGGCGATGTTGCCCGCACCCGAGGCGCCGACATGCACGAGCTTCGCCGCCATCGCCTCCAGCACCGGGTGCACCGCGGCGAGGTCGCCGGCCGTGCCGCCCACCATCATCGTCAGGCTGCCGGCGGCCGCGCCGGCGGGGCCGCCGCTGACCGGCGCGTCCAGCAGCCCGTGCCCCGCCGCCTCCAGCCGCGCGGCGAGGCGGCGGGTGGTGACGGGGTCGGAGGTGGAGGTGTCGATCAGCACCACCCGCCGCCCCGGGCGCGCCAGCAGCCCGCCCGGCGCGGTGGCCACCGCCTCCACGTCGCGCGCATAGGGCAGGGAGAAGACCAGCGCGTCGGCCTGGGCCAGCACCTCCTGCTGCGCCGCCGCGACCGCGATGCCGGCCGCGCGGGCGGCCTCCTGCCGTGCCGGGCTGATGTCGTGGCCCAGCACGGTGAAGCCGGCGCGCAGCAGGCTCGATGCCATGCCCAGCCCCATCTGCCCCAGCCCGACCACGCCGATGGTGGAGAGTTCCATGCCTGCTTCCCCTGCGGTTGGGCGCAGGGTGGCGGCGGGCCGGCATCGCAACAAGACGCAGTTTCCGAACGAGGCGTTGCCGTTCCGGCAACGCTCCCCCGACCCTGCCGGTTCAGCCGGTGGCCGCGCGGTGCGGTGCCTCCGGCGTCTCCAGCGTCTGCGCCGGCAGGCCGAAGCGCCCGAGGCCCGGCAGCTTGATGGCCGGCCGCCGCAGGTCGAGCCCCGCCACGGCGCCAAGCAGGTTCAGCTCGATCCCCTCCACCCAGCCGAGGGTCAGCCCCGCATAGCCGGCGAGCGAAAGGGTGAACCCGGTGCCCGAGCCGGTGCGCCGCAGCCAGCGCCCGTTCCAGGGGTAGTCCTTGCCGATGGCGGTGGGCGGCAGCACGATGCCGAGCCCCGGCACCGCGCCCATCACCGCCGCGACGAAGGTGTTGGAGTTGGGGCCGGGCCAGGCGCGGTAGTCGCCGCGCTCGCGCCAAGCGTAGCTGGCGATGGCATCGCGCAGCGCCGGGATCATCGCCGCCGCCTCCGCTCCGTCGAGGGCGAAGACCGTCTCCGGCGCGTGGCCGAACCAGCGGCCATCGGCCTCGAAGCCGTTCATGCGGATCGGCTCGCCCCAGGCGGTGTAGTCGTAGCGGGTGTAGGCGGCGGCGCCTTCCGGCTTGAAGACGATCCAGCAATGGGTGGCGAAGATGCCGCGCCAGCGCACCGTCTGCGCGGCGAAGACGCGGACAAGGGCAGGCCGGTGCGCCGCGGCGGGCGGCAGCAGCCCGGCGCTGGAACGGTCCGCGATGCGCCAGCCGGCGCCGCTGCCGCTGTTGAAGTAGAGCGCCGCCGAGATGGCCAGCGGCAGCAGGTAGGCGAGGGCGAAGAACCAGAGAAAGAGGCGGAGGAGGGTCATGCACGGTCCCTGGCGGGGGGCGGCGCCGGCGGCGCGGTCCAGGCCAAAGTTCCAGGGATGGGGGCGCCGGCCGCCCTCCGCAAGGCTTCAGCCGGCGCGGCTCTGCCGCACCACCGCGTCCTCCCGCCGCCGGATCTCGGGCCGCAGCGCGGTGCCGAGGCCCGGCGCGGTGGGTGCCTGCACCATGCCCTCGCGGATGACGGGCAGATCGGTGACGAGGTCGCGGTACCAGGTGGCGAGCGTGGCGCGCACCACCTCCTGGAAGATGGCGGTGGGGGCGTGCAGGGCCAGGTGCAGCCCGGCCATCAGCGTCACCGGCCCGGTGCAGTCATGCGGGGCGACGGGCTTGGCATGGCTCTCGGCCAGGGCAGCGATCTTGCGCCCCTCCGTCAGCCCGCCGCACCAGGCGAGGTCGAGCATGACGATGTCGATGGCGTCCGCCGCCAGGAGCTGCCGGAAGGGCACGGTGCCGGCGAGCGTCTCGCTGCCGCAGAGCGGCGTGCGGGTCTGCCGGCGGAGGTCGGCCAGCCCGCCGATGTCGTCCATCTTGTTCAGCGGGTCCTCGGCCCAGAACACGCCGTAATCCTCCAGCGCGCGGCAGATGCGCGCGGCGGCATGGGCGCCCCACAGGCTGTGCAACTCGCACATCACCTCGATCCGGTCGCCCACGGCGGCGCGGACCTTGCGGAAGGGCTCGAGCCCGGCCTTGAGGTCCTCCAGTGTGATCAGGTGGCCGCCGGAGGCGGGGGCGTAGGTGTCGAAGGGCCAGATCTTCATGGCCGAGTAGCCCTCGGAGAGCAGGCTCTCGGCCAGGGCGCCCGCGTCGCGCATGAAGGCCACCTGATCGTCATAGGGGCCGGCCGGCCGGTCCTCAGTGCCGATGTCGCGCCGCGCGACGCCGCTGGTGTTGTAGGCATAGCCGGCGCAGGTGTTGTAGGCGCGGATGGCGAGGCGGCTGGCGCCCCCCAGCGCCTCGTGCACCGGAATGCCGTGGCGCTGGCCCATCAGGTCCCACAGGGCGAGGTCCACGGCGCTGGCCGCACGCACCTCGGCGCCGGCGCTGTGGAAGCCGAGATAGGGCGTCATCAGGTGGCGCGAGACCGCCTCGATCTGCCGCGCGTCGCGCCCGAGCAGCCAGGGGGCCACCTGCTCGTGCAGGGCGGCCTCCACCGCCTGGGCGCCGCGGAAGCTCTCGCCCAGGCCGGTCAGCCCCTCATCGGTCTCGATCTCCACCCAGATCAGGTTGGGCCGCTCGGCGATGCGGATGGTGCGCAGGCAGGTGATGCGGGACATGGGCCAGGCTCCTCGGGTTACTCGGCGCGGATGTCGTTGGCGCGGATGACGGCGCCCCAGCGGGCGGTCTCGGCGCGGACATGCTCGCCCATCCGCTCCGGCGTGCCGCCGAGCGGCACCACCGCCGCCTCCTGCAGCCGGCGGCGGATGGCGGGGTCGTCCAGCGCCTTGTTGAAGGCGGCGTTGAGCGCGGCGACGGCCTCGGGCGGCGTGCCGGCGGGGGCGAGGAAGCCGAACCAGCTGTCGATGACAATGCCGGGGATGCCGGCCTCGGCGAAGGTCGGCACCTCCGGCAGCTCGGGGATGCGCTCGGCCGAGACGGCGGCCACGGCGCGCACCGCGCCGGCGCGGATCTGCGGCAGGATGGAGGGCAGGTTGTCGAAGAACACGTCGATGCGGCCGGCGATCAGGTCGGTGATGGCGGGGCCGCTGCCGCGATAGGGCACGTGCACCCATTTCAGCTCCAGCCGGCCGCGCAGCAGCTCCGGCGTCAGGTGGTTGGAGGCGCCGACGCCGGAGGAGCCGAAGCTCAGCCCGTCCGGCCGCTTCGCCAGTTCCAGCACGCCGGCGAGATCGCTGGCCGGCAGGCCGGGCCGCACCGCCATGACGTTGCGCACCGCGCCGGTGAGGATGACGGGGGTGAAGCTGCGCGCGAGGTCGTAGCCCGGGTTCGCGTAGAGCGAGGGGTTCGCCCCGCAGGTGCCGATGGTGCACTGGATCAGGGTGGTGCCATCGGGCTGGGCGCGGGCCACCTCGGCGGTGCCGATGTTGCCGGCGGCGCCGGCCTTGTTCTCCACCACCGCGCCGGCGGGCAGGTGCGGCGCCGCGCCCTGGGCCAGCAGCCGGGCGACGATGTCGCTGGTGCCGCCGGGGGCGAAGGGCACGACGATGCGCACCGGCCGCTCCGGCAGCTGCGCCAGGGCCGGGCGCGGCAGCGCGGCGGGCAGGCCGAGGGCGAGCAGCAGCGCCAGGGCGCGACGGGGCTTGGGCATGGCGTCCTCCTTCCCCTCTGGCGGGGGTCGGCGGCAGCTTCGCCGCGCGGTGAGATTTGTCAAACAGATTCGCTGGTACGGTCAGAAGATTATGACAGATATTTACAGCTTGCCGGCCGCTTCCCGGGCTCTCATAACCGCTCCATGGAGACGGACCCCGCCCCCTCGCTCAGCGACACCGTCTATGCCCGGCTGACCGAACTTCTCGGCACGGAGGCCTTTCCGGAGGGTGCCCGGCTGCCGGGGGAGAACGAGCTGGCGCGGC
Organism: Roseomonas sp. TS2; assembly: GCF_058833935.1. Taxonomy (NCBI): domain Bacteria; kingdom Pseudomonadati; phylum Pseudomonadota; class Alphaproteobacteria; order Acetobacterales; family Roseomonadaceae; genus Roseomonas; species Roseomonas sp. TS2. The sequence goes on from NZ_JCACVY010000048.1 coordinate 16,167, forward strand.
GCTTCGCCGTCTCCCGCCCCGTGCTGCGGCAGGCCCTGGCGCGGCTGCGGGCGGAGGGGCGGCTGGAGTCGCGCAAAGGGTCCGGCACCTATGTGCGCCAAGCGGCGCTCCCGGCCCTGCCGCCGATCGGCTTCGGGCCGCTCGGCAACATCCCCGATGTCCGCGCCTTCCTGGAGTTCCGCTGCGGGGTGGAGAGTGCCATGGCCGCCGGGGCGGCGCGCCGGGGCGACGCGGCGGCGCTGCGGCATCTGGCACGGGCGCGCGACACGCTGGCGGCGGAGACCCAGGCCGGCCGCCCCTCCATCGAGGCCGACATCGCCTTCCACCAGGCTGTCGCGGAGGCCAGCGGCAACCGCTTCTTCGTGGCGGTGATGGCGGCGCTGGCCGAGCAGACGCGCTTCAGCATCCGCCTGACGCGGGAGCTCTCCGACACGCCGGATGCGGAGCGCTTCGCCACCATCCGGCGCGAGCATGGCCGCATCGCCGAGGCCATCCTGGCCGGCGATGCGGAGGCGGCCGGGGCCGCCATGGCCGAGCATCTGCGCGGCGGCATCCTGCGCCTGTTCGGCGGCTGAGGCGGCGGCCTCAGCGCTCCAGCACGGATTCGTGCACCCAGCCGAAGGGGGCGTCCTCGCCCACCTGCAGCCAGCCGCCCGGCGCCTCGCCGAAGACGCGAAGCGGTGATGCCCGCGGCACGACCCGCACCACCGCGCCGCCGCCGCCCGGGCTGCTGCGGATGTTGACCGGATGCGCGGCGGTGGTGGTGACGCTGCCCGCCCCCGTTGGCGCCTGAGAGGGAGCCGCCTGTGTCGCCGGCGCCTGGGCGGATGGCGCCTGCGCCCCGGACGGCGGGGCGGAATGCGGTGGTGCCGCCGGCGCGGGGGCCGGGCCGGATTGCTGCATCAGCGCCGTGTCGGAGGGGAGGGGAGGCAGGGCGCCCACCCCCTGCCCCTGGCCGCTGCGCGGCCCGCCACCCTCGAAGCAGCGCTCGATGCTCTCGATGTAGACGCGGCTGGCCTCGACATTCGACATGCCGATGACGAGGCTGGCGCGGCCCGCCTTGCCGTCCTCTACCGTCACGGCAGCCACCCAGGGGATGTACGGGTCGTTCACGGCGCCGGTTGGGTTCACCTGGCCGCAGACGGCGTAGGTGCCGGGGATCTGCTGACCATAGACCTGGATGGCCCGCAGCCGCATCTCTCCGGTGGCCCGCAGGCGGGCGCGCACCTGCTCCTCGGCGGCCTGGCGCGCGGCGGCGATGCCGGCGCCCTGGCCGGCCTTCGCCTCGGCGGAGGTCTTTTCGGCGTCGTCGCAGCCGGCGAGGCCGAGCAGGGCCAGCAGCGTGAGCGGGGCAAGAAGCTTGGGCATCACAGGAGCTTAGCATGCCCCGGCCGCCTGACGAAGCCGCGGCCGGCGCGGCCCTGCCCCGCCGGCCGCGTCGCCTCTCAGGCCAGGGCGGCGTCGAACCCGTCCGGCACCACGCCGCGCGGCCGGGCCAGGGCATAGGGGCCGCGGGCCAGGAACCGGCCGGAGCCGGGCTGCGCCAGCACCTCGCCATCCCGCACCGCCACCTCGCCGCGGCGGATGGTGACGCTGGGCCAGCCCTTCACCGCCATGCCCTCCCAGGGGGTGTAGTCGATGGCGTGGTGCAGCGCCGCGTTGCGGATCACCCGCTCCGCATCCGGGTCCCACAGCACCAGGTCGGCATCGGCGCCGGGGGCGAGGCTGCCCTTGCGCCCGGCGAGGCCGAACAGCGCCGCCGCATTGGCCGAGGAAAGGCGCACGAAGGTCGGCAGGTCGATGCGGCCCTTCGAGACGCCCTCGGAGAACAGCACGGGCAGCCGCGTCTCGATGCCCGGCACGCCGTTGGGGATGGCGTTGAAGGCCGGCGTGCCGTCCGGCCGCTGCACGGCGGCGCCGGTGCCGTAGGCGCTGCCGCCGGCCACGCGCTTCTGCGTGGCGAAGGAGAAGCCGCAATGGTCGGAGGTGACGACATCCAGCGTGCCGTCCTGGATGCGGCGCCAGATGCGGGCATTCTCGCCCTTCTCGCGCAGCGCGGGGGAGCAGACCGCCTTGGCGCCGGCAAAGTCGGCGCCGGTCAGGTCGTCATGGTCGAGGGTGAAGTATTGCGGGCAGGTCTCGCCCCACACCTTCAGGCCACGGCCCTTCGCGCGGGCGATCTCGGCCGCCGCCTCCTCGCAGGAGACGTGGAAGACCTGGATCGGCTGGTCCACCAACTCGGCCAGCGCGATGGCACGGTGCGTCGCCTCGCGCTCCACCACCGGTGGGCGGGACCAGGCGTGCTGCAGCGGGTCGGTGAGGCCGGCCTTCAGCAGCGCCTGGATGCGCCAGCCGATGGCGTCGAAATTCTCGCAATGGACGGTGACGAAGGCGCCGAGCCGCTTTGCCGCCGCCAGCACCTCCAGGAACTCGGCATCGGTCAGGCGCAGCGGGTCGTAGGTGAGGAACACCTTCAGGCTGCGGATGCCGCGCGCGACGAGGGCGGGCACCTCCTTCTGCATCACCTCGGGCGTCGGGTCCGTGATGATCTGGTGGAAGGAGTAGTCGGCGCGGGAGGCGGCGGCGCGCGCCTCGTAGCCGGGGGCGGAGGCGGCGAGGCTGTGCCCCTTCCACTGCGGCAGGAAGCAGATGAAGGCGGTGGTGCCCCCCGCCAGCGCCGCCGCCGAGCCACTGGCGAAGCTCTCCTCGTGCAGCGAGCCGTCCTGGCCCATTTCTTCGAGATGGCAATGGGAGTCGAGGCCGCCGGGGGTGACGATCATCCCCTTGGCCGAGATCTCCTCCCGCCCGCGCCCCAGCCCGTGGCCGAGGGCGGCGATGCGGCCATCGCGGATACCGATATCCGCCTCGAACACCTCCGCCGCCGTGGCCAGGGTGCCGCCGCGCACCACCAGATCGAACCCGTCCATGCCTGTCTCCCTCAAGCCCCGCCCACGCCGCAATGGCCTCCCCCAGCTAGCAGAGCGGCGCCGGGGCGGATAGCGCCGCCCGCAGGGGCCACGCGGTGACAGGGCACGCGCGCCCGTGCATCCTGCGCCGCCTTCCCGAACCGCATGAGGCCCCGCCCGCCATGTCCCGAGACGCCGCCATCGCCGCCGCCCGCCAGACGCTGGAGGACGGTTCCCTGCTGGAGACCCTGGCGCGCCGCGTGGCCTTCCCCACCTCCAGCCAGGACCCGGAGAGCGCCCCGCATCTGCTGGCCTATCTGGAGCGGGAGATCGCGCCGGACCTGGAGCGGATGGGCTTCGCCTGCGCCATCCACCCCAACCCCAGCGGGCAGGGCGGCCCGTTCCTGATCGGCCGCCGCATCGAGGACCCGTCCCTGCCCACGCTGCTGACCTACGGCCATGGCGACACGGTGCGCGGCATGGAGGGGCAGTGGCTGGACGGCCTTTCCCCCTGGGTGCTGGCCCAGCGCGGCGAGCGGCTCTACGGCCGCGGCATCGTCGACAACAAGGGCCAGTTCACCAGCAACCTCGTGGCGCTGGACGCGGTGCGGCGGGTGCGCGGGCGGCTCGGCTTCAACGTCGTCGTGCTGCTGGAGATGAGCGAGGAGGTCGGCTCCCCCGGCATCGACGAATTCTGCCGCGCCCATCGCGAGGAACTGGCGGCCGACGTGCTGATCGCCTCCGACGGCCCCCGCCTGGTGCCGGAGGTGCCGACGCTGAGTCTCGGCACGCGCGGCGCCATCAGCTTCGACCTGCGCGTGCGCTACCGCGAGGGCGGGCACCATTCGGGCAACTGGGGCGGCGTGCTGGCCAATCCGGGCGTGCGGCTGGCGCATGCGCTGGCCAGCATCATCGACCGCGACGGCAAGGTGCTGGTGCGCGAGCTGGTGCCGGAGGGCATCTCCGACAGCATCCGCCGGGCGCTGGCCAAGTGCCGCGTCGATGGCGGGCCGACGGGGCCGAAGGTCGACCCCTGGTGGGGCGAGCCGGGCCTCTCGGCGGCGGAGAAGGTGTTCAGCTGGAACACCTTCGAGGTGCTGGCCTTCAGCACCGGCAACCCGCTGGCGCCGGTGAACGCCGTGCCGCCCGAGGCCTTCGCCCGCTGCCAGATCCGCTACACGGTGGACCGGCCGGTGGAGAGCTTCGTTCCCGCCATCCGCCGCCACCTCGCCGCCCAGGGCTTCAACGACGTGGTGGTGGAGGAGGTGAAGGAAGGTGCCGACTGGGCCGCCACCCGCATGGACCCCGAGGGGCCCTGGCCGACGCTCGTCGCCGCCTCGGTGGAGCGCAGCCTGGGCAAGGCACCGATGATCGTCCCCAATGCCGGCGGCTCGCTGCCGAATGACAGCTTCGCCATCACGCTGGGGCTGCCCACCGTCTACATCCCGCATTCCTACAGCGGCTGCTCGCAGCACGCGCCGAACGAGCACGCGCTGCTGCCGCTGGTGCGGGAATCGCTGGAGCTGGCCGCCGGCCTATTCTGGGATCTGGGCGAGCAGGGCTGGCCGGGGCGGCAGGGCGCGCAGCCGGCCTTCCTGCCCGCCGCCGCGGGCTGAGCCTCAGCCGGGGCGCGGCCGGGCCGGCAGGATTGCGGCCCGCAGCGCCGCCAGGGCGGGGGGCAGAGGCCCCGGCCCGAAGGGGTCGGGCACCTCTACCGGCCGGCGCTCCTGCATCACGTAGCAGCGCCCGGCGAAGCCGCGCACCAGCCGCAGGTCGTGGGTGACGAAAAGATAGGCCACCCCCGTCTCCCGCCGCAGCCGGTGCAGCAGGGCAAGGACCTGCGCCTGCGTCTCCAGGTCCAGGCTGTTCACCGCCTCGTCCAGCAGCACCAGGCGCGGCGCGGGCGCCAGGGCGCGGGCGATGCAGAGCCGCTGCAACTGCCCGCCGCTGAGCCGGTGCGCCAGCCGGTCCATCAGGGCGGGGTCCAGCCCCACCGCCCGCATCAGCCCGGCCACCCGCTCCCGCAGCGCGGGGCGGGGCAGGCGCCCGGCCAGCAGCGGCTCCGCCACCACCGCGAAGGCGGAGAGGCGCGGGCTGGTGGCGGCGAAGGGGTCCTGGAACACCGCCTGGATGGCGCGCCGCGTCGCCGGCGCCACCCGGCCCCGCGCATCGCGCAGCGGCTGTCCCTCGAACAGCACCGCGCCGGCATCGGGCGGCTCCAGCCCCAGCATCAGCCGCCCCAGCGTGCTCTTGCCCGAGCCGGTCGGGCCGAGCAGGGCGACGCACTCCCCGGCGCCGATCCGCAGCGCCGCATCCTCCAGCACCGGCAGGCGGCGGCGGGAGAGCAGCCCGCCCTGGCGGTAGGCGTGGTGAATGCCGCGCATCTCCAGCAGCGGCGTCATGCCGGCAGCGCCTCGCTATAGAGCGCCAGATGCGTGGCCAGCAGAGCCCGGCTGTGCGGGTGGCGGGGGGCGTCGAAGAAGCCCCGCACCTCCTGTTCCTCGACGAGCCGCCCGCCCTGCATCACCGCCACGCGGTCGGCCAGCCGCGCCACCACGGAAAGGTCGTGCGTCACCAGCAGCAGGCCGAGGCGCCGCCGCGCCACCAGCCCTTCCAGCAGGCCGAGGATCTGCGCCTGCACGATCAGGTCGAGATCGGTGGTGGGCTCGTCGGCCAGCAGGAAATCCGGCGCGCGCGCCAGGGCCAGGGCCAGCATCGCCCGCTGCAGCATGCCGCCGCTGAGCTGGCCGGGGTAGAGCGGCAGCAGCCGCGCCGGCGCGTCGAAGCCCACCTCGCGCAGCAGCGCCTCGGCCCGCGCCGTGGCGGCGGCGCCGCGCAGCCCGTCGCAGGCCAGGGTCTCGCGGAAATGCCGGCCGAGGGTGACGAGCGGGTTGAAGCCGCCGCGCGGCGCCTGCTGCACGAAGCCGATCCGCCGGCCGCGCAGCGCCGCCTGGGCGTCCGCGTCCAGCACCGCGCCGTTCAGCCGCAGCACCCCGGCCACGCGCCGCACGCCGCGCGGCAGCAGGCCGAGCAGCGCCAGCGTCGTCAGGCTCTTGCCGCCGCCGCTGGTGCCGACGAGGCCCAGCACCTCCCCCCGCCGCAGGGCGAGCGAGACGCCATCGACCAGCGCCACGCCGCCCGCCTCCAGCCGCAGCCCTTCCAGCGCGAGGCCGGCACTCAATGCGCGTGCTCCCGCAGCGCCGGGTCCAGCCGGTCGCGCAGCGCGTCGCCCAGCAGGTTGAAGGCCAGCACGGTGAGCAGGATGGCCGCGCCCGGCAGCAGCACCAGCATCGGCGCGCTGCGGAAGAAGGGGCGGGCGTCGTTGATCATGATGCCCCATTCCGGCGCCGGCGGCGCCACGCCGAGGCCGAGGAAGGACAGCCCCGCCAGGTGCAGCATCCAGTGGCCGAGGTCGAGGCTGGCCAGCACGGCGAGCTGCCCGGCCAGCGCCGGCAGCACGTGCCGCCGCAGGATGGCCAGCCGCGAGAGCCCCGCCACGCGGGCGGCCAGGATGTGGTCGCGCTGCCGCAGCGAGAGGGTGAGGCCGCGCACCAGCCGCGCATACCAAGCCCAGTGCGAGAGGGCGATGGCCACCACCACATTGCCGAGGCCCGTGCCCAGCGCGCCGATCATGAACAGCGCCAGCACCAGGGTGGGCACGGTCATGAAGGCGTCGCACAGCCGCATCAGCACCGCGTCCACCACCCCGCCCAGCATGCCGGCGAGCATCCCCACCGCGCAGCCCAGCGCCAGCACCAGCGCCAGGATAGCGGCCACCGCGCCGAAGGAGGCGCGCGCCCCCCAGAGCAGGCGGGAGAGCAGGTCCCGCCCCAGATGGTCGGTGCCCAGCCAGTGCGCCGCCGAGGGCGGCAGCAGGCGGCGGGCGAGGTCGGTGGCCGCCGGGTCGTGCGGCGCGATCCAGGGCGCCAGCAGCGCGGCACCCAGCAGCAGCGCGACCAGCCCGAGCGCCAGCGGCAGCAGGAGGCGCCTCACGCCGCACGCTCCAGCCGGATGCGCGGGTCGAGCCAGGCATAGGCGAGATCGACCAGCAGGTTGCCCAGCACGAACACCGTGGTCAGCACCATGACGAAGCCCTGCAGCACCGGGTAGTCTCGGTTGGCGATGGCCTGCAGCGCCCAGCGGCCGAGGCCGGGCCAGCCGAATACCGTCTCCACCACCATCGCGCCGCCGATCAGCTCGCCCAGGTGCAGCCCCATGGCGGTGAGCGGCGGCAGCATGGCGTTCAGCGCCACGTGCCGGCCGAGCAGGGTGCGGCGCGGCAGGCCGCGCGCGGCGGCGAAGCGCAGATGCGGCTCGCCCAGCGCCCCCAGCACCGAGGCGCGCACCAGCCGCAGCATGACGCAGGCGGACATGGTGGCGGTGGCCAGCGCCGGCAGCACCAGGCTCGCCGGCCCGTCGCGTCCCATCGCCGGCAGCCAGCCCAGGGTGACGGCGAAGAGCAGCACCAGCAGGAAGGCCAGCCAGAAATTCGGCACCGAGACGCCGAGGAAGGCGATGAGGCGCGTCGCGTGGTCCGGCCAGCGGTCGCGCCGCAGCGCCGCCCACAGGCCGAGCGGGATGCCGAAGGCCAGCGTCACCAGCATGGCGGTGCCGGCCAGTTGCAGCGTGGCGGGCAGGAACTCGGCGATCTCGGCGGTGACGGGCCGGCGGGTGAACCAGGAGGTGCCGAGGTCGAGCCGCAGCGCATCGGCCAGCCAGGCGCCGTACTGCGCCAGCAGCGGCCGGTCGAGGCCCAGCTCCGCCCGCGCCAGGGCCAGCGCGGCGTCGGTGGGCGGGATCTGCGCCAGGCGCAGATAGTCCAGCGCCGGGTCGCCGCGGCCGAGGCGCAGCATGGCGAAGAAGCCGAAGGAGACCGCCAGCAGCAGCGGCGGCAGCGAGAGCAGGCGGCGCAGCGCGAAACCCGTCATGGCGCCTCAGCCGCGCGGGAGGATGCGGTCGAACGGAATCTCGTAGCGCGTGTCGCCGAAGGGGACGGTGCCGAGATCCGCGCGGTGAACCAGCTTGTTGGTGAGGAAGGAGATGGGAAAGTACACCGCCTGCTCGTGCAGGGTGGTGAGCAGCCAGCGGTATTCCTCCGCCCGCGCCGCCTCGTCCGTGCCGGCCAGCGCGGCGCCGATGCGGCGGTCGATCTCGTCCTTCATCGGCAGGCCCCGCTGTGCCTGGTAGTCGGCATGGGCGGGCTGGCGCATGGCGGCCAGGAAGGCGTGCGGGTCGTAGGGCGCGCCCCAGGTCTCGGCGAAGATCAGGCCGAAATCGCCGGATTTCTGCCGGCCGAGACAGGTGGCGCTGTCCTCCCCCAGCAGCCGCGCGCCGATGCCGATGCGCGCGAGGTCGCCCTGGATGGCCTCGGCCAATGATTTCTGCAACGCGTCGCTGCCGGTGAAGCAAAGGTCGAGCACCAGCGCGTGCCCGGCCCGCCGCCGCACGCGCTCGCCGGGGGCGAGGTGCCAGCCGGCCTGCTCCAGCAGCGCCGCGGCGGCCGCCCGGTCGAAATCCGGGGCGCGCAGGCCGAGATCGGCATGGGGGAAGTTCTCCGCGAACAGCGTTCCGGCCGCCGGCTCGGTGTCCAGCAGCACGTGCCGCACCAGCGCCGCCCGGTCCACCCCGCGCGCGATGGCGTGCCGCACCGCCGGCGCGTCGGTGGGGAAGCGCGCCGAGTTCACCGCCAGCAGCCGCGTGGCCAGCGGCGGCGAGACGGCGGTGGTGAAGCGCCGGTCGGCGGCGAAGCGGCGGAAGGTGTCGGCGTCGAGCTGGTCGGTGCCGTAGGCGAGGTCGATCTCGCCCGCCTCCAGCGCCAGGGCGCGGGTGTTGCTGTCAGCCGCCACCCGCACCAGCACCTGCTCCAGCGCCGGGGGCCCGCCCCAGTAATGCGGGTTGCGGCGGAACAGGTCGTGCTGGCCCGGCCGCGTCTCGGCCAGCATCCAGGGGCCGGTGCCGATGGGCGCGCTGATGCCGCCATCCGGCCGCAGCACGGCGGGCGAGGCAAAGCGCAGCGGGCGGATCAGCGCCAGCTCCATCAGCGCCGGAGGGTAGGGGCCGCGCAGCCGGAGCCGGACCGTGCCGGGGCCGAGCGCCTCGGCATCCTCGATCTGCGCCACCAGCGCCAGCCAGTCATGCCGCTCGGGCCGCGCCAGGAGGGCACGGATGTTGGCCACCACGGCGGCGGCGTCGAAGGGCGCGCCGTCGGTGAAGCGCACGCCCGGCCGCAGGGTGAAGACATGGCCGCGCCCATCCGCCTCTGCCCGCCACGCCGTGGCCAGCGCGGGCGCGAGCTGCCCGCCCTCCACATAGCGCAGCAGCGGCTCGTAGAGCATGGCCTGCGCGTACATCTGGTTCGGCGCGTAGAGGTGCGGGTGCAGCGGCCCGGCATTGGCGGGCCAGGAGAAGCGCAGCGTGCTGCGGGCCGGCGCGGCCGCCCCGGCGGTGCGGGCCAGGGCCGGCAGGGCGGGAAGCGCGGGCAGGGCCCGCAGCAGGGAGCGACGCAGCATGGGGCCGGCCTCGCGGGCATGGAGTATGAGGTTTCTGGCGAGACCTCATACGGTTTTCGGCCGGCGGGTGTCCAGCCGGGGGCGGGCAGGGCGCC
>NZ_JCACVY010000049.1:0-25417 GCF_058833935.1 Roseomonas sp. TS2
GCAGCAGCCAGCCGATATTGCCCGGCTCCACCACCGTCTCGACCCGGCCGCGCAGCGCCGGCGGAATGTCGGCATGCGCCAGGAAGGCGCGGCCTTCCGCGGCGGCCGCGGCGGCGGCCTCCTCCCGGCTCGCGGCGCGGCCCAGCAGGGCGGGGAAGGGCGCCTCATAGGCATGGAACAGCGTCAGCGGCAGGGCGGGGAAGAGCGCCGCCGCCACCAGCAGCGCGTGGCGCGAGCAGTCGGAGAAATCGGTCGCCACCAGCACGCGGGCATAGGGGGCGCGGGCGCGCTGCCGCACCGCCAGCACCGGCGCGGCGGACTGGCGCACCACCTCCTCCACCGTCGCCCCCGTCAGCAGCCGGCCCAGCGGCTCGGCGCGGGCCAGGCCGGTGACGACCAGCCCCGCCGCCTGCCGCCTGGCCACCGCCAGCACCAGCGCCGCCGGGTCGCCATGGCCGACGACCACCTCCGCCCCGGTGCCGGCCAGCTCCGCCTCCAGCAGGGTGCGGGCCTCGGCATCCGGGTCGCGCGGGCGGCGCCATTCGGGGGCGGTGCCGTCCGGGGCGCGGGGCAGCACGATGTCGATCGATTCCAGCGCGTGCACCGCGACCAGCCGCGCCCCCCACTGCCCCGCCAGCTGCACCGCGCGGTCCTGCGCGCGGTCGCAGCGCGCGCTCAGATCCGTGGCCAGCAGCACCGTCTCCGGCGCCTGCCTCGGAATGGCCATGCGGCGCTCCTCTCTTCCAGACCGTGCGCTCCGGTGCGCAGCCCCTGGATCAGATGGAGATATCGCAGACCTGTCAACAGCCCGGGCCCCGCACCCGCCGGCACGGGGCGGCCGGCGCGAGGGGGGGTGACGCTGCCCCTGTGGCGGGCACGACATCGCCGCCATGCAGGACATCGCTGCATTCCCGGCCGCGCTCCGGGGTGAGACCGCCCCGCCTCGGCCGCCGCTCTGGCTGCTGGTGCTGATCACCACCTCCGGCACGCTCGGCAGCCACATCTTGGTGCCGGCCCTGCCGCGGGCGGCGGCGGGGCTCCATGGCTGCAGCCAGATGGCGTTGGGCGCGCTGTGCGCGGCGCTCGCCGGCCATCGGCCCCGGCCTTGCCCTGGCGGCGGCCGCCGGCTTCGTGGCCTTCCTCGGCGCCCTTGCGGGCGGAGCGGCGGGGCCGGGCCATGGAGATGTGACCCTTGCCAGCCGGGGCGGCCCGCGCGACACCACCGGCCGGAACAGCGGGAGGCCCCAGCATGGACGAAGTGGACCAGCGCATCCTCGGCCTGCTGCAGGAGGACGCCACGCTTTCCGTGGCGCAGCTCGCCGACCGCGTCGGGCTTTCCGCCACGCCCTGCTGGAAGCGGGTGCAGAAGCTGGAGGCGCAGGGGGTGATCACCCGCCGCGTGGCGCTGGTGGCGCCGGAGGCGGTGGGGCTCGGCCTCAGCGTGTTCGTGGCCATCGAGGCGGGGGACCACACGCCGGACTGGCTCGCCCGCTTCAACGCCGCCGTCTCCGCCATGCCGGAGGTGATGGAGGTCTACCGCATGGCCGGCGAGGTGGACTACATGCTGCGCGTGGCGGTGGCCGACATGGCCGCCTTCGACGGCTTCTACAAGCGCCTGATCAACGCGGTGCCGCTGCGCAACGTCACCTCGCGCTTCGCCATGGAGCGCATCAAGCACACCACCGCTTACCCGCTGAACGGCCCCGCCTTCCGCGACCGCACGGCGCCGCCGGCGGCCGAGGAATAGCATTCCCCGCAACGCCCCGGCGGCGGGATGGGCATGCTCCCCCGGGCGGCAACTTTGGGAAACACAACTCTTTCCCGGCAGCGGCGGTGGTCCTAGCTTTCCGGCGATGATTCAGCACCCGATCAACCCGCCGCCGCGCCCCGTCGCTCCGGGCCGAATGCCCGGCCGCCGCCGCGCCGCGCGCTGTCGGGGCTGAGCCGGCCCCCGCCACCTCGCCCACGCAACACGACCCCGCCTGCCGACGGCCCCACCCGGGCCGCGAAGGAGCCAGCATGTCCGACACCCAGGCGGTTCCCGCGCCGCGTGGCCTCCTGCCCGGCGCCGCCGCCGGCCTCCGCCGCCCCACCCTGCGCCGTTCCGCGCTGCCGCCGAAGCTGCGCCGCTTCCTCTCGCCGCTGGTGCTGGTGCTGCTGTGGCAGGCGGCCTCGATGGCCGGGCTGATCGCGCCCCGCACCCTGGCCGCGCCCACCACCATCCTGGCCAGCGCCTGGGAGCTGACCCTCTCGGGCGAGCTGCCCTCCCACCTGCTGGTATCGCTCGGCCGGGTGCTGTCCGGGCTCGGCATCGGCCTCTCCGCCGGCATCGCCCTGGCGCTGGTCGCCGGCCTCTCGAAACTCGGCGAGGAGATCGTCGACGCGCCGATGCAGATGCTGCGCACCATGCCCTTCCTGGCGCTGGTGCCGCTGTTCATCCTGTGGTTCGGCATCGGCGAGACGCCGAAGATCGCGCTGGTGGCGCTCGGCGCCGCCTTCCCCGTCTACCTCACGCTGTTCTCCGGCATCCGCGGCGTGGAGCCCAAGCTGGTGGAGGCGGGGCGCATCTTCGGCCTCGACCGGCGCGGGCTGATCCGCCACGTCATCCTGCCCGGCGCGCTGCCCTCGGCGCTGGTCGGGCTGCGCTACGCGCTGGGCAGCGCCTGGCTCAGCCTCGTCATCGCCGAGCAGATCAACGCGACCGCCGGCATCGGCTTCCTGATCAACGACGCGCGCGAGTTCCTGCGCACCGACGTCATCGTGGTGGGGCTGCTGGTCTATGCGCTGCTCGGCCTCGGCGCCGATGCGCTGGTCCGCCTCGTCGAGCGCCGGGCGCTGGCCTGGCGCCCCAGCCTGGTGAAGGAGTGACCGCCGCCATGGCGCCGCAGAACAACAACGCTGCTCCGCTCCGCGTCCGCAACCTGACCCGCCGCTTCGGCGAGAACACGGTGCTGCACGGGCTGGATCTCGACCTCGCCCCCGGCAGCTTCACCGCGCTGCTCGGCCGCAGCGGCTCCGGCAAGAGCACCCTGCTGCGCACGCTGGCCGAGCTGGACCCGGCGCCTGAGGACGCCCGGCTGGAGCTGCCCCGCCCGGTGGCCGTGGCCTTCCAGGAGCCACGCCTGCTGCCCTGGAAGACGGTGTGGCAGAATGTCTCGCTCGGCCTGCCCGGCCGCGACGCCCGCCCCCGCGCCGAGGCCGCGCTGGAGGAGGTGGGCCTCTCCCACCGCGTCGAGGCCTGGCCCGCCACCCTCTCGGGCGGCGAGGCGCAGCGCACCGCCCTGGCCCGCGCCCTGGTGCGCTCGCCCCGCCTGCTGCTGCTGGACGAGCCCTTCGCCGCGCTCGACGCGCTGACCCGCATCCGCATGCACGCGCTGGTGCTGGAGTTGTGGCGCCGCCACGGCCCCACCACCCTGATCGTGACGCATGACGTGGACGAGGCCGTGCTGCTGGCCGACCGCGTGCTGGTCCTGGAGCACGGGCGCATCGCCGAGGATGTGGCGGTGGAGCTGCCGCGCCCGCGCCGCCATGCCGACCCCGGCTTCGCCGCGCTGCGCCGGCGGCTGCTGGAGGCGCTGGGCGTCTCGCTGGAGGAGGCGGCGTGATGGACGGCCTGGCCCAGCCCGCGCCGCTGGCCGATCTGGTCCGCGCCTTCGCCGCCGGTGCCGCCGCGCATGACCGCGCCGGCAGCTTCCCGCACGAGAATTTCGCGCTGCTGCGCGAGGCCGGGCTGCCCGGCCTGACCGTGCCGCGCCGCTGGGGCGGCGAGGAGGCGGGCCTCGCGCGCTGCACCGCCGTCATCGGCACCCTGGCCGGGGGTTGCCCGGCCACCGCGCTGGTGCTGGCCATGCAGCTCATCCAGCTCCGCACGCTGCTGGCCGACCCTGCCTGGCCCGAGGCGCTGCGCGCCCGGCTGGCGCGCGAGGCGGTGGAGGAGGGGGCGCTGTTCAACGCGCTGCGGGTGGAGCCTGAGCTCGGCACCCCCGCGCGCGGCGGCCTGCCCGCCACCATCCTGCGCCGCTCGCCGGAAGGCTGGCGCCTCTCGGGCCGCAAGATCTACTCGACCGGCGCGCCCGGCCTGCGCTGGATGCTGGTCTGGGCCCGCACGGACGAGGCCAGCCCGCGCACCGGCCTGGCGCTGGTCGAGGCCGGCACCCCCGGCCTGCGGATCGAGGAAAGCTGGGACCAGGCGGGGCTGCGCGCCTCGGGCAGCCACGACGTGATGTTCGAGGAGGTGGCCCTGCCGCTGGCCCAGGCGCCGGACCTGCGCCCGCCGGCCGACTGGGCACGCCCGGATGCCGCCGTGGCGGCCTGGAACACCCTGCCCATCGCCGCGCTCTACACCGGCGTGGCCCGCGCGGCGCGCGACTGGCTGGTGTGGTTCCTGCGCGATCGCGTGCCGGGCAGCCTCGGCGCGCCGCTCGCCACCCTGCCACGGATGCAGGAGGCGGTGGGCCGCATCGAGGCGCTGCTGCTGGCCAATGACCGGATCATCGCCTCGGCCGCCGCCGCCCAGGATGCCGGGGAGGGGCCTTCCGCCGCCGAGAGCGGGCTGATCAAGACGCTCGCCGCCGAGAACGCCATCCAGGTGGTGCAGGAGGCCGTGGCGCTCTGCGGCAACCATGCGCTCGCCCGCGCCAATCCGCTGGAGCGGCACCTGCGCGACGTGCTCTGCGCCCGCATCCACACGCCCCAGCCCGACGCCGCCCACACCCTCGCCGGGCGCCTCGCCCTCGGCCTGGCCTGAACACCGGAGGACCGCCATGAGCCATCCGCTCGAATTCATCGGCATGATCCAGCCGCGCCAGCAGTCGGAAATCCACCCGGCCAGCGGCCCGGCCATCGACCCCGGCTATCTGCGCGCCTCCGCCCAGGCGCATGACCAGGGCGGCTTCGACCGCATCCTGATCGGCTGGTACAGCAACGGGCCGGACGGGCTGCAGCTCGCCACCCATGCCGCCGCGCACACCGAGAAGGTGGGCTTCCTCGTTGCCCACCGCCCCGGCTTCCAGGCGCCGAGCACGGCGGCCCGCGCCTTCGCCACGCTCGACCAGCTCAGCGACGGCCGCGCCGCCCTGCACGCCATCTCGGGCGGCGACGACACGGACCAGGCGCGCGACGGCGACTGGCTGAACAAGGATGACCGCTACGCCCGCACGGACGAATACCTGTCCGTCCTGAAGGCCATCTGGACCGCCAAGGGTCCGGTGGACCACGAGGGGGAGTACTACCGCATCAAGGGTGCCTCGTCCGAGGTGCGGAGCGTGCAGCAGCCGCACATCCCGCTCTATTTCGGCGGCGCCTCGGAGGCCGCGCTGCGCGTGGCCGGCCGCCACGCCGATGTCTATGCCCTGTGGGGCGAGACCCGCGCCCAGGTGCGCGAGATCGTGGCGCGGGTGCGGGCCGAGGCGGCGAAGCATGGGCGCGAAAAGGACGTGCGCTTCAGCCTCTCCTTCCGCCCGATCCTGGCGGAGACGGAGAGCGCGGCCTGGGAGAAGGCGGAGCGCATCCTGCACCGCATCCGGCAGGTACGCGGCCAGGCGGCGCTCGGTGCCGGCGGCACGGCGCCGCAGAATGCCGGCTCGCAGCGCCTGCTGGACGCCGCCGCGCTGGGCGACCGGCCGGAGGGGCGCCTCTACACCGCCATTGCGCGGGAGACGGGGGCACGGGGCAACACCACCGCCCTCGTCGGCACGCCGGAGCAGGTGGCGGAAGCCTTCCTCGAGTACCACGAGCTCGGCGTCTCCACCTTCCTCATCCGCGGCTTCGACCCGCTGGAGGATGCGGTGGAATACGGCCGCTCCCTGCTGCCCGCCACGCGCCGCCTGCTGGCGGAGCGGCTGAAGAAGAAGGACCTCGCGGCATGAGCCTGCACCTGAACCGCCGCGCCCTGCTGCTGGGCGCCGCCGCGCTGGCGGCGCCGCTGGCCGCCCCCCGCCTCCTCCGCGCCCAGTCCCCGCTGCGCGTCGGCGACCAGCGCGGCAATGCCCGCGCGGTGATGGAGGCCGCCGGCGTGCTGAAGGACCTCGAAGGCCGCATCACCTGGAGCGAGTTCCCCGCCGCCGCGCCGCTGGTGGAGGCGCTGAACGCCGGCGCCATCGACACCGGGCTGGTGGGGGATGCGCCCTTCACCTTCGGCGCCGCCGCCGGCGTGCCGGCCAAGGCCATCGCCGCCACGCGGCAGAAGCAGGACGGGCTCGCCATCCTGGTGCCGAAGGACAGCCCCGCGCGCTCCTTCGCCGACCTGAAGGGCAAGCGCATCGCCACGGGGCGCGGCTCGATCGGCCACCAGCTGGTGCTGGCGGCGCTGGAGGCGAACAAGCTGCCGCAGGATGCCGTGACCTTCGTCTTCCTGCTGCCTTCGGATGCCAAGGCGGCCTACAGCAGCGGCGCGGTCGAGGCCTGGTCCACCTGGGAGCCCTATGTCTCGCAGGAGGAGGTGCTGGCCGGCTCCCGCCGGGTGCAGGACGGCAACGGCATCACCCCCGGCCTCAGCTTCCAGGCGGCGCGGGACGACGCCATCGCCGCCCGCCGTCCGGAGCTGGAAGACTTTGTCCGTCGCCTCGCCCGGGCGCGGGCCTGGGCGAACGGGAACATCCCCGCCTATGCGAAGAGCTGGTCCGAGCTGATGAAGGTGCCGGAGCCGGTGGCCCTGCAATGGTTCGAGCGCGCCCGCACCCGCGTGGTGCCGATCGACGACGCGGTGGTGGCGGACGAGCAGGGGAATATCGATCTTTATACCCGCGCGGGGCTGGTGCGCCGGCGGGTTCGCGCCGAGGATATCCTCGACCGGAGCTTCGCGGCGGCGATCGCCGCGGGTAACGCGGCGGCATAACACCTGCCGCGGGCAACGCGGCGGCCTGAGACCCGCCGCCGGATCGAGAGGGAGCCAGACACCATGCCGCATGACGGCCACGACCACAGCCATGACGTCCCCGAGGATGGCTGGAAGCACAGCGGCGTCCGGGTGATCCCGGGCGACAGCCTGGACACCAACACCGCCAGCACGCCGGGCATGAACCGCGCCGCCGCCATCAACGCGGCGCGCGTGGGCGCGCAGAAGATCTGGGCTGGCACGGTTCACATCCATGCCAACGCCAAGACCGGCGCGCACCACCACGGCCCGCTGGAGAGCGTGATCTACGTGGTCAAGGGCCGCGCCCGCATGCGCTGGGGCGAGAAGCTGGAATTCGTGGCCGAGGCCGGCCCGGGCGACTTCATCTACGTGCCACCCTACGTGCCGCACCAGGAGATCAACGCCTCCACGGACGAGACGCTGGAATGCGTGCTGGTGCGCTCGGACAACGAGGCGGTGGTGGTGAACCTCGACATCGAGCCGGCGGAGAAGCCGGAGAACGTTCCCTGGATCGATCCGATCCACAAGCATCCCTGAGGCTGCGCGCAGCGGACGGGAAAGGGCCGGGGCGGGGACGCCCCGGCCCTTTCCGCATTCAGCTCCCCAGGATTCAGCTTCCCAGGGCGATGGCCTTGCGCGCCATCTCCCGCGCGCCGTCCCGCGTGCGGGCGGCGCCGACGAAGCGGCGCAGATGCGTGAACACCGCATCCGGCACGCCACTCGCCTCAGCCAGCGCCGCGTCCTGCAGCCCGGCCCAGGCCTCCGGCAGCGGCAGGCGCTGGGCGAAGGAGCCCGGCTCGGGCGGCATGGCATCGACCATCCAGTTGCCGTTCGAGGCGGGGTAGAGGGCGAAGAGCACCGGCAGGTTGTGGGTGAAGACGGCGCCCTTCCAGGGCATGCCGCGCTCCAGCTCCAGCACGCGCGGGTCGGCGGAGCGGGCATGGGCGGCCAGCACCTCGGCATCGGCCGCCATGCGGCCGCGCAGCACCTCCACCCGGCGGCGCAGCACGCCCTCGGCCAGGGCGACGGCTTCCAGGAAGGCGGCATCGGCCGCGGCGTCGCCGCCCGCGGAATCCCAGCCCGGGTTGAAGTCGCCGACGAGAGCGGCGAGGCCCAGCACGTCCCGCTCCGGCGCCGTGCCGTTGTCGATCTCGTCGATGCGGCGGACCACCGCCTGGTCGATCTCGGCGGCGATGGCGGCGGCGAGGCCGGCGGCCTCCGGCGGCAGGATCGCCCGCACGGCGGCATGGCCATGGGTCTGCCAGATCAGCCCGGCGGCGCTGTAGGGGGTGCCGTCGGCGCGGGTGGGGGCGCCGCGCTGGTGGTGGTCGAAGCGCCGGGCCTCGGCATCGTAGCGGGCGCCGACATCCCAGACGATGTCCGCCGCGGCGATGAGGGCGGCGTCCCGCGTGCGGGTCAGCTCATGGTCCTCGCCCGCCTTGCCCAGCCCCAGCGCCAGGCGCAGCACGCCATAGGCGAAGACCTCGTCGCAATGGAACTTGCCGCTGTGGGTGACGAGGCGGAGGCGGGGCTGGGACATGAGGGCGGATTTCCAGTCGGGAGCGGAGCGGCAGCAGCTACACGCTTCCGCGCCCCGCGTCAGCCCCGCCGCGGCGGTTTGACGCTGGGCCGTGCTTGTCGGACAAGTGGAGGCTCATCCAAGGAGGACGCGGGAATGACCGCCTGCCGCATCGACCACCTGCACCTGCGCAGCCCCGACCCGGAGGCGGCCGCCCGCTTCTATGTCTCGGCGCTGGATGCGCGGGAGACCGGCCGCCAGGACGTCAACGGCGCGCTGCGGATCATGCTGGATCTCGGCGGGCTGATGCTGTTCATCGAGGCCGTGCCGCCCGAGACGCCGAAGCCGCCGCCGGCGCCCTTCCAGGGCATCGAGCATATCGGCCTGACGGTGCCGGACCTGGATGCCGCCATTGCCGAACTGGCGGGGAAGGGCGTGCCGCTCACCTCCGGCCCGCGCGAGGTGCGCCCCGGCCTGCGCATCGCCTTCATCGACGCCCCCGACAAGGTGCGCATCGAGCTGCTGGAACGCCGCGGCTGAACTGACAGAAAAAGATGAGAGGGGTCCGGGGAGAGAATTCCTTCTCTCCCCGGTCTTCCTCAGAAGGCAAGGTCCCTGGCCTCCGGCACCAGCCGGTAGCCCTGGGCGTCCTTCGCCAGCCGGGCGCAGCCCGGGAAATGCACGTGCATCCCCACGAAGCGCTGCCGGTCGGCGGCCACCCGGTCGAAGACGCGGCGCCGTGTCTCGGCGGCCTGGGCCGGGTCCACGTCGAACTGCATGGTCACCTCCGGCCGCGCCACCTGCACTTCCGGCACATGCACGATGTCGCCCCAGATCAGCAGGCTGTCCTCGCCGGAGGCGATCAGGTAGCCGCAATGCCCCGGCGTGTGGCCGGGAAGATGCACGGCGGTGACGCCGGGGAAGATCTCCGCCCCGTCCGCGAACAGGGCCAGCCGGTCGCGGTAGGGCGCGACCTGGGTGCGGGCGGCGGCGAAATAGGGCACGCCCTGGCCGCTGGCGCCGGCGCGGCTGGCGGCGCCGTCATCCTCCCAGTAGGCCAGCTCCGCCGCGTGCATCCCGAGCGTCGCGCCGGGGAAGATGGCCTGGCCCGAGGCATCCGCCAGCGCGTTGGAATGGTCGGGGTGGAGATGGGTCAGCAGCACCGTGTCGATCTCGCCCGGCGCCAGGCCGGCGGCGGCGAGGTTGCCGAGCATCTTCCCGGCGCTCGCCTGGAGGCTGCCGCCGCAGCCGGTATCCACCAGCGCCGCCCGCCCGCCGGCGCGGATCAGGAAGGTGTTGACGGAGGTGCGGCGCGGCGTCGGCCGGAAGCTCTCCGTCAGCAGCCGGTCGATCTCCTCCGGCGCGATGTTCTGCAGCACCGCGTTGGAGGCGTTGAGGAAGCCGTCGCTGACGGCGGTGACGACGATCTCGCCGACACGCAGATGGTGCAGGCCGGGAACCTGCTCGGTGGGAAGCGGGGGCAAGGGGCGTCGTCCTCTCAGGCCGTCTCGTGGTTCAGCACCAGCCCGGCCTCGTGCCACGGCATCGAGACCAGCTTGCCGGTGGTGGAGAGGGTGATGTAGGCGGTGCGCCGGTCCGCGCCGCCGAAGCAGATGTTGGTGGGCATCACCTCTGGCATCTTCTCGACATGCAGGATCTGGCCATCGGGCGAGACGGTGGTGATCTCGCCGCTCACCAGGGTCGCCACGCAGATATTGCCGGCGGCGGTGACGGCCAGGCTGTCCAGCCGCCGGAAGCCGGGGAACTGGCAGACCAGCGTGCCGCCATGCACCACCGGCCAGGGGTTCTTGCGCAGCTTACCGGGGCCGAGGATCTCCCAGGACCAGAGGCGCCCCGTCTCCGTCTCCGCCACATACAGGGTGCGGCCATCGGGCGAGAGGCCGATGCCGTTGCCGCCGCCGGGGATGGGGTGCGCCGCCTCGACGATGCGCGAGCCATCCGCCGCTGCCCAGTAGACGCCGCCATGGTCGCGGTCCCGCGCCCGCACCTTGCCGAGATCGGTGAACCAGAAGCCGCCCTGGTTGTCGAACACCAGGTCGTTCGGGCCGCGCAGGGGGCGGCCATCGCATTCGGTGTAGAGCACCGTGACCGCGCCCGTGGCGGGGTCGATGCGCTCGATGCGGCCGCCCGAGTAATCCTCGGGCTGGTGCGTGGGGCGCAGGAGGCCCGGCTCCTCGTGCCAGCCGAAGCCGCCATTGTTGCAGAGGTAGAGCTGGCCGTCCGGGCCCATCGCCAGGCCGTTCGGGCCGCCGCCGGGGCGGGCGATGACGCTGCGCGTGCCGTCCGGCGCGATGCGGCTGACCACCTGGGCGGCGATCTCCACCAGGGCGATGGAGCCGTCGGGCAGCGCCACGGGGCCCTCGGGGAAGCGCAGCCCCTCGGCCAGAACCTTCAACTCAGACATGTTCGACGTTCCTCAAGCCAGCAGAAGTGCGGGGGAAGGAATTCCCCCGCACCCCCATCTTCTTTCTGCAAGTTTCAGATCGCGGAGGGGTGGCGGGCCAGCGGCGTCACCTGGATGTCCATGTAGGGGAACAGGGGCAGGCTGCTCAGCAGCGCGTGCAGCGCATCGGCGTCCGGTACATCGATGATCGAGATGTTGGCGTAGCGGCCGGCCACACGCCACAGATGCGGCCACTTGCCCTGGCGCTGGAGGTCCTGCGCCACGGCCTTCTCGCGCGCCTTGATGTCGTCGGCCTGCGCGGCGGGCATGTCGTGCGGCAGGCGCACTTCCATCTGCACATGAAACAGCATCGCGTCGTCTCCTCAGAACATTTCCATCAGTTTCGCATTGTCGGACAGGTCGGCCGGCACGCCGCGGAAGATGATGCGGCCGGATTTCATCACCGCCACGCGGTCGGAGACCGCGAAGGCCTCGCCCACATTCTGCTCCACCAGCAGGATCGTCATGCCGCTGCGCTGTTGCAGCGCGCGGATCGGCGTCATCAGGTCCTGGAAGGTCTTGGGCGCCAGGCCGATGGAGGGCTCGTCCAGCAGCAGGATGGAAGGGCGGGAGAGCAGCGCGCGGCCGATCGAGACCATCTGCTGCTGCCCGCCCGAGAGGGTGCCGGCGCGCCGCGTCCAGAACTCGCGGATGCGCGGCAGCACCTCCAGCACCTCCTCGGTGCGGCGGGCGCCCTCGGCGGCGTCGAGCCGGGCGGACCACAGCGCCAGCTCGAAATTCTCCCGCACCGCGAGGCCGGGGAAGACGCCGCGCCCCTCGGGCACGAAGGCCACGCCCTCGCGCGCCATCTGGTCCGGGCGCGGCACGATGGTCTGCCCGCGCAGATGGATGCTGCCGCTGTTCGGCGTGAGCAGGCCGAACAGCAGCTTCATCAGCGTCGACTTGCCGGCGCCGTTGTGGCCGACGAGGCAGAGCACCTCGCCCTGCGGCACCTCGAGGTCGAGACCCGAGAGCACCTCGCGCCCGCCATAGCCGGCGCCGAGGCCGCGCACGGCGAGCGCCGGCGGCGCCGCCTGCGGCTGGAGTGAGGCGCTCATGTGCGGCGCTCCCCGAAATAGATGCCGATCAGCTCCGGATCGCGCAGGATCTCCTGCGGCTCGCCCTCGGCCAGCTTGGCGCCACGGTCGAGGAAGGCGATGCGGTCCGCGAGCTCCGTGACGATGTCGAGGTTGTGCTCGATCAGGCAGATGGTGACGCCCTCCGCCGCCGCCTGCCGCACCAGCGAGACGAAGCGGGCGCGCGAGTTCACGTCGAGCCCGGAGGCCGGCTCGTCGAGCAGCCAGATGCGCGAGCCCGTCGCCAGGATGCGGGCCACCGAGAGGAATTTCCGCTCGGCATAGGCGAGGTCCATGGCCCGCGCCCCGGCCTGGGCGGTGAGGCCGGTGCGCTCCAGCGCCTGGTCCACCGCCGCCTCCCGCGCGCGGCGGGCGGAGCGCCCGCCCGGCTGCCACAGCCAGGCGGTGTGCTCGATGGCGGCGAGCACGTTCTCTCGCACCGTCATGCGGCCGAACAGCCGCAGGTCCTGGAAGCTGCGCGCCACGCCCATGCGGGCGATGTGGTGCGGCGAGCGGCCACGGATCGAGGCGCCATCCAGCAGCACCTCGCCGGAATCGGCCTCGATGTTGCCGGTGATGAGGTTGAACAGCGTGGTCTTGCCCGCGCCATTCGGCCCGACCAGCGCGGTGAGCACGCCGGGGCGCAGGTCCATGTCGACCTTCTGCACCGCGGCCAGCCCGCCGAACTTCTTGTCCAGCCCGCGGACGGAGAGCAGCGGCGCGCTCATCGGCGCCCCGCCGACTGGCCGGCGATGCCCGCGGGCCGGAAGATCATCAGCAGTGCCATGGCCAGACCGTAGATGAACTGTTGCACCGCGCCGATCTGCGTCGGCGGGATGAAGGGCAGGAAGGAGAGTGCGGCGGGCAGCAGCAGCAGCAGCAGCACGCCGACCAGCGGCCCCGCCAGCGTCGCCGTGCCGCCGATAATGACCATGGCCATGATCAGGATCGACTGCTCCAGCGTGAAGCTCTCGACGTTGACGAACATCATGTAGAAGGAGAACAGCGCGCCGCCGACGCCGGCCAGGGCGCAGCCCAGCACCACCACCAGCGTCTTGAGCTGCCGCACATCCTTGCCGAAGGCCTCCGCCGCGCTCTCGCTGTCGCGGATCGCCATCAGTGCGCGGCCGAAGCTGCCGCGCATCAGCAGGCGGATGGCGAGCAGGATCAGCCCGAGGATGATGAGGCAGAGGGTGAGGAAGGTGCCCTGCGCCGAGACATCGAAGCCGAGCAGCGTGGGCAGCGGGATGCCGACCAGCCCGCCATGCCCGCCGGTGAAGCCGTGCGCCTCGGAGAACACCGTCACCGCCATCATCTGCAACCCGAGGCTGGCGGCGACGAAATACTCGCCCCTTACGCGCAGCGCCGGCAGGGCGAGGCCGAGCGAGAGCAGCGCGGCCAGCGCCCCGCCCGCGAGGCAGGCCAGCAGCACATCCGGCACCACCAGCATGGCCACCTGCGCGCCGGCATAGGCGCCGAGGCCGAAGAACACCGCGTGCGCCACGCTGAAGATGCCGGCATAGCCGATCAGCAGGTTCAGGCTGGCGGCCAGGATGCCGAAGATGGTGGCCAGGGTGGCGAGGTTGAGGAGATAGGCGGTCATCGGGTCACCGCCTGGCCGAACAGGCCGCTGGGCTTGAAGAGGATGAAGGCGAACAGCACGACGAAGCCGGCGGCCGCGCTCCACTGCGTGTCCAGCACGCCGATGACGAGGTTCTCCACCACGCCCAGCAGCAGCCCGGCCAGCGCCGCGCCGCGCAGGCTGCCGATGCCGCCCACCACGGCGGCGGCGAGGCTGATCAGCATCACCTGGTGCGAGATGGCCGGCTGCAGGCCGGAGGTCATGGTGGTGAGGATGGCCCCCGGCACCGCCAGCGCCGAGCCCAGCCCGAAGGCGAGCATGGAGAGGCGGCGGGAGGAGAGGCCGTAGGCGCGCAGCAACTCCGGGTTTTCCGAGAGCGCGCGCAGGCCGATGCCGGCCCGCGTCCGCTCCAGGAACAGCGTGACCAGCACGAACAGCGCGATGGCGACGCCCGCCGCCACCCAGAAGATGTCGGCGAGATAGATGCCGGGCGCCACCTGCCGCGCCATCGTCAGCTCCGAGCTGACGCTGACGAAGCCGCGCCCGAAGCCCAGCTCGATGACGCTCTGCACCACGATGCTCATGCCGAAGGCGGCGACGAACACGGTGAAGAAGGAGCCCTCATGCCGCTGGATGGGCCGGTAGACGAAGGCATCCATCGCCAGGCCGAAGGCCACGGCAAGGGCCAGCGCGGCCAGGATGCCGACCGGCCAGGGCAGGCCGGCATCGGTGCAGGCGAGGTAGGCGTAGCCCGCCAGCGCGAAGGTGGCGCCATGCGCCACGTGGAAGACCCGCGTGGCGCCGAAGATCAGCGCGAAGCCCGCAGCGGTGAGCGCGTAGATGGCCCCCGTCTGCAGGCCGCTGATGAAAAGCTGAAGAAACAGCATCGAATCAGGCGATCTTCTGCAACCGGCCGCCGCGGATCTGGCCGATCTGCAGCGGCATGGCCATGGTGCCGCCATCCTCCAGCACGCCCTCGCCGCCGACCAGCGCGAAGCGCCGCACGCGCTGCAGCTCGGCCAGCAGGCTCTCGCCCGTCACTTCCGTGCCGGCCTTCTCCAGCCCCTGCGCCAGCAGCGCGAAGAGACGCATGGCGTTGTAGTAGTTCTGGTTGTAGCTGGTCGGGTCGCCATTGTGCTTGGCGCGCCAGTCCTTGACGAAGCGCTGCGTCACCGGGTCGCCCTGGTCCCAGTCGGAGACCTGGCTGGTGACGATCAGCCCCTCGCTCTCCGGCAGCCCCACGACGGAGGGGATGGTGCCGGCGGAATAGGTGATGATCTGCTGGGTGATGCCGTTGTCGCGCAGCTGCTTGATGATCTGCGACTGCTGCGCGCCATAGCTGGCGAAGTACACCGCGTCCGGCTTCGAATCCCGCACCCGCGCGGCGATGGCGGCGAATTGCTGCGTGGCGGGCGGGATGCTGTGCGCCCCCACCAGCTCGCCGCCTGTCTCGGCCAGACCCTTGCGCAGCTCCTGCACCACGCTGTTGCCCAGCGGGTCGTCCACATAGATCAGGGCGATGCGCTTGAGCTTCTCCTTCTGCAGCCAGGGCAGCAGGGCGCGCACCTCCTGGTTCACCAGCGGGATGACGTTCCAGTAGTAGGGCGAGAGGCCGGCGAGGTCGGGGCCGACGCCGCCGCCATTGACCATCATCACCTTGGCCCGCGTCCCGATCGGCGCCGCCGCCTTGGAGACGCCGGTGAAGCCGATCATCACCCACACGGCCTTGTCCACATTGGCCAGCTTGGTCATGCCCACCGCGCCGCCCTGCGGCGTGGCCAGGCTGTCCTGCACCGCCATGGTGATGGACCGCTTCAGCATGTTGTCGGCGCGGATATGCTCCAGCGCCAGCTCGATCCCCTTGGTGAACAGGCCGCCATACTCGGCGTTCGGCCCCGACATGGGGAAGAGCGTGCCCACCACATGCGGCGCGGACTGGGCGCTGGCGAGCCGTGGCGCCGCCAGCACCGCGGCGCCGGCCGCGACGAAGCCACGGCGGCTCAGGACATGCTTGTTCATGATCTGCTTCTCCTCCTGGACGTGTTCTGGCTGTCGGCCGGGGGAAGAGGGCCTGGCGGGGCGGGCGCAGGAGCCATCCCGTCCGGACGCGGCCATGCCTCCTTCCGCTGCGGTTCCGCGCATGGCGCACCTTCCTCCCCCGCCCGCGCTTGGTGCGCGGGACGCTGTTTCGTTATCGCGCGGCCTGTTCGCCGCATGGTCCATCTGCGGACAAATGTCCGGCAGACGGACAAGTGTCCGTTTCCGACCGCAACCTCGGACCCTCGCGCAAGGCCTGTCAAGAGTGAAGTTCCTTTGCGGCGCAACAAGCATTCGCTCTTGCCCCGCCGCATGAGGCGGCGTTAATCCGGCGGCGCTCCTTGTCGCGCATGACAGGGCGGCGCGTGGCGGAAAGGCAGGGCGTGCGAACGGATCCCGACCTCGCGGAGACAGGGCAGGACGGCGGCGGGCAGGACGCCGGCGAGACGGCGGGGGGCGGGGGAGCGCGCGGGCTCGAGTTCGTGCTGTCGCTGGAGCGGGGCCTGGCCGTGCTCTGCGCCTTCGGGCCGGGGCGGGAGCGGATGACACTGACCCAGGTGGCCGCGCTCACCGGCCTCAGCCGCGGCACGGCGCGGCGCTTCCTGCTGACCCTGGCGGAGCTGGATTTCCTGGCCAGCGACGGCAAGCTGTTCTGGCTGACGCCGAAGGTGCTGCGCTTCAGCCATGGCTACCTCGCCTCCTTCGGCCGCAGCGAGGCGGCGCGGCCGCACCTGCAGGCCATCAGCGACCACTTCAACGAAAGCTGCTCGCTGGCGGTGCTGGACGGGGCGGAGGTGGTCTATGTGGCGCGGGTCGAGGCGCGGCGCGTCTTCTCCTCGCGAATCGATATCGGCACGCGATTGCCGGCGCATTGCACGGCGCTGGGCCGGGTGCTGCTGGGCGGGCTGGAGCCGGAGGCGCTGGAAGCCTGGATGGCGCGCTACCCTCTGGCCCCCTGGACCGAGCGCACGGTGGTGGACCCCGCCCTGTTCCGGCAGCGCATCCAGGAGGCGCGGCGGCAGCGCCATGCCATCATCGATGGCGAGACCGAGCTGGGCAGCCGCTCCATCGCCGTGCCGGTGCCGGACCCCGCGGGGCGCACGGTCGCGGCGCTCAACATCGGCGCCTCGGCGGCGCGGGTCTCGCTGGCCCAGATGCGGCGGGAGATGCTACCCGCCCTGCGTGCCGCCGCCGAGCGCATCGCAACCCTGGCTTTGCCATGGTGAGGGAAAAATCCGCCGCGCGGTTGACGGGGCACAGCTTCGCGACTTGATTTTTGCCGTTATTCCATTGCAATGCCCACGCATGGCACTGCCCGCTTCCCGTTCTTCCCTGCCCCGTCTGCTGTCTTTCGGGGATTATGAGGGCGAATACTTCGCTTCCGCTTCGGCCACCCATCTCGTGGTTGCCCTGACGGGCGTCGGCGACGTACGGGAACGCCTGAAATCCTACGATTTCTACCGCACGCTGACCAACCGCCCGCAGGCGGACAGCCTGCTGCTGCGGGACCAGAGCCGCAGCTGGTTCCACAATCCCGCCGGGCGGGACGCGCTGATCGAGGCCTGCCGCGGCATCGTCAACGGGGGCGGCTATGCGACCGTCACCTTCCTCGGCATCAGCATGGGGGCCTATGGCGCGCTGAGCCTGGGCCGGCTGTTCCCGAGCGCGCGCATCCTGGCCATGTCGCCGCCCTTCTCGCTGGACACCGCCCGGCACGGGCGCAACGTGGTGCGCCACAAGCGCTGGCTGGATGCCAACGCCCTCCATGCGCCGACCGACCTCGACACGCCCGGCGAGAACGAGCACCTCATCCTGTTCGGCGATGCGGAACCGATCGACATCCTCAACCTCCAGCGGTTCCAGGCGGTCGGTTTTCCCGGCCTGTTCGTCTGCCCGGGGGGTGAGCACAACATCGGCGCCACGCTGCAGCGCCAGCGCCGCATGTCGCTGTTCATGGACCGGCTGGCCGCTGCCGCGCCGCTGGAGGAGCTGGCGGCCGTGGCCGGGGCCTACCCGGCCTATGGCGCCTGCCACGCGGTGCAGATGCTCCGCGCGCGGGCGCATCTCTACCGCGGCGAGATGGTCGAGGCCGACCACTGCCTCAACCTGGCGCGCTGGGCGGTGGGGGAGGCCTCGCCGCATCTGTCGCTGCTGTCCCTGCTGCGCCTCGGCCTCGGTGCGCCGCAGGGCAGCGCGGTGGAAGCCGTGGCCCGGCAGGCGCGCCATCTTCCCGGGCGCAGCGTTGCCGTCCCCGTGGAGGAAGGCTGGGAGCTGAGCTTCCGGAGTTCCGAGGCACGGCAGATCGGCGGCACCACCGTGCTGGGCCCGCTGGTGCTGGGCAGCCTGCGGCGGACCGTGCCCGGCCCGGACGGCGCCTGCACCCTGTCCTTCCGCGCCGAGGCGCCGCAGCTCCACAACGCCACGGGCTGGCGCGCGCTGGAGGTGTTCGGCGGGGAGGCGGAGGGCTATCCATGCCTGATCACCGCCGGGCCCGCGGAGGAGCGGGTGGAGATCCCTCTGGAACTGCGGGACGGGGCGGCGGAGTTCGTGCTGCGCCGTGGCTGCTTTGCCTCCGGCTTCGACGAGAAGGGCTCGGACGACCAGTTCGCCTGGTCGACCAAGCTGCGGGAGCCCCGCATCGCCGCCTGACCCACGGCCGCTTCAGCCCAGCAGGAAATCCTGCGCCGAGAGGGCGGAGAGCTGGATGCCCTCCAGCACCAGCGCGGTGCCGCTGGCGTCTTGCAGCAGCACGTCCGCGCCGGCCTGCTGCAGCCAGTAGCCCGCCGGCCAGCCGTCCGCCGCCGCCGGCGGGAAGCCCTGCAGCACCACCACATCGCCTTCGGCGGGGCGGAAATCGGTGATGTGGTCCGTGCCCTGGCCGGCCTGGAGGATGAAGCGGTCCGCGCCGCTGCCGCCTGTCAGGATGTCCGGCCCATGCCCCCCGTCGAGCGTGTCGTTGCCGCCCCCGCCGGACAGCCGGTTGGCCTGGGCATTGCCGAGGATGAGGTTGTCCAGTGCGTTGCCGGTGCCGCGCAGGGGCTGGCTGCCGCGCAGCACCAGCGCCTCCACCGCCTCGGGCAAGGTGTGGCTGATCCAGCTCTGCACCGTGTCCCAGCCTTCGCCGGCCTTCTCCATCACGGAATCCTTGGAGTGCGCGACGTGGAAGATGTCGTCGCCAAGCCCGCCGATCATCTGGTTGGTTCCGGCGCCGCCATGGAACTGGTCATTGCCGGCGCCGCCGAACAGCGTGTCGTTTCCGCCCTCGCCATAGAGGATGTCGTCGCCATCCTCGCCGGAGAGGATGTTGCCGGCCGCATTGCCGTAGAGGATGTTGTTCCCGGCATTGCCCGCGCCATCGAGCGCCTGCTCGCCCATCAGGCGGAGCTGCTCGATATTCGCCGCCAGGATGTGGCTGATCCAGCTCCGCACCGCATCGAGGCCTTCCCCCGGCCTTTCCACCACCAGGTCGCCGTTGTCGTCGACGATGTAGATGTCGTCGCCCATGCCGCCTTCCAGCCGGTCCGCCCCGGCGCCGCCATCGAGGGTGTCGTGACCCGCCATGCCGTGCACGGTGTCGTCGCCCGCGCCGGCGGTGATGATGTTGTTCTGGGCATTGCCGGCAATGGTGTTGGCCAGGCTGTTGCCGGTGCCGTGGATCTTCGCATTGCCCATCAGCTGGAGATGCTCGACATGCGCCGGCAGCACGAAGCTGGCCCAGCTCTGCACCGTGTCCGTGCCCTCGCCGGCCTTCTCCACCACTTCGTTGCCGGCGGCGGCGATCAGGTAGAGATCGTCGCCCGGGCCGCCGGCCAGGCGGTTGCGCCCGGCGCCTCCATCCAGCCGGTCATTCCCCGCGCCGCCGATCAGCGTGTCGTCGCCGCCGCGGCCCAGCAGCCAGTCGTCGCCGGCCCCGCCATCCAGCACATTGTTCGCCTCGTTCCCGATCAGCACATTCTCGCCGGCATTTCCGGTGCCGTTCAGCCGCTCGGCGCCCATCAGGCGCAGCCATTCCACGCCCGCCGACAGCCCGTGGCTGACGCTGGCTTCCACCGTGTCGAGCCCTTCCCCGGCGCGCTCCTCGATACGGTCGCCCGTGGAATCGACGATGTAGGTGTCGTTGCCGGCGCCGCCCGCCATCAGGTCGTTGCCGCTGCCGCC
Source organism: Roseomonas sp. TS2 (assembly GCF_058833935.1). NCBI lineage: Bacteria > Pseudomonadati > Pseudomonadota > Alphaproteobacteria > Acetobacterales > Roseomonadaceae > Roseomonas > Roseomonas sp. TS2. The sequence continues at coordinate 19,693 of NZ_JCACVY010000049.1, forward strand.
ATCGAGGCGATCCTCGCCCTCGCCGCCGATCAGCGTGTCGTCGCCCGCCATGCCGCGCAGCGTGTCATTGCCGCGGTGGCCGTCGAGGCGGTTGGCGGCGGCATTGCCGATCAGCGTGTCGCCGCCATCGCCGCCATCGGCGTTCTCGATGCGCGTGCCGGGCGCCAGCACCAGCACCTGCCCGGCGATGCGGCTGGCCCCGCCCGGCGAGAGATCGATCAGCGAGGCGGTGGTGACGGCGGCGGCGTTCAGCGTATCGGTGCCGGCGTCATCCTGCAGGAGCGTCCGGCCCGGATCGGCGGCCACCTGCGCGGCATACTCATCGGTGAAGACATGCACCGTGTCGTCGCTGGCGGGCGCGCCGTAGAGCGTCAGCGACCAGCTCGCCAGCCGGCCGCCCGTCCCGGCGGCGAGGTCCTCCACCCGCAGCGTCCATTCGCCCCGCGCCTGCTCCCAGAGGAACTGCACGCTGCTGAAGGTGAAGACCAGGTGGCCATCCACCTCCTTGTAGCGGCCGAGGCCGAGCTGATCGAGCAGCACGCTCTCCGTGCCGCCCGGGGAGATCAGGGTGATCCGGAGCTGGCCGGGCCTGGCGTGGAGGAGGTCCACGGAGATCTCCGCCCGCTCGACCAGCAGATCACCCTCGATCGTCACACCCTGGCTGGCGGTGCCGAGATCGGGCAGGTCCAGCACCCCCCCGGAGGTGGCGCTGGCGGTGTGGAGACTGGCCTCGGTGGCCGGGGCGGTGCGCCAGCTTTCGGCCAGCCGCACCGCGGCCTGCGCATCCACCAGCCCGAAGCCGGCCCCGCGCGAGACATGCAGGCCGCCGCCGTTCCAGCCGGTGCCGGCATTGACCAGCCAGCCGGCGCCGGCGGCGTCCGTCACCCTGGCACTGAGGGCGAGGATGGTCTGCACGTCGCGGTAGCCGAGGGCGGGATTGGCCTCCAGCATCAGCGCCACGGTGGCCGAGACCAGCGGTGCCGCCCAGGAGGTGGCGCTGGCCGGGGCCACCACCAGCAACGCCGCGCCGGGGTTGGAGAAGGGCTGCACCGCGCCGGTGGAATCCGTGGCGCCGACGGCGATGCTGTGGCGGTTGTTGAGGTAGCTGTGGCTGTTGACGTCGTCGCCCGTGGCGCCGTTGTTCCCGGCGGAGCGCACGATGACGGTGCCGAGGCCGCCACGCCCCGCCGACGCCGCGTGCAGGATGGCGGCGGCGGCCCCGGCATACTCCGCGCTGCCGAAATCGTCGCGGAAGTACTCGCCCGAGCGGCTCCAGGAGTTCTGCGAGATATCGACCTGATGCTGCAGGGCCAGCAGCGCCGTCTCCTGCGCCACGGTGCGCGCATCCCGCGTGTCGAAGCGGTAGGCGACCAGCCTTGCACCGAAGGCGGCGCCGATATCGCCGATGCCGTTGTTGGCCCGCGCGCCGATGATGAGCGCGACCGTGGTGCCATGCTGGTCGCCGGAGGTGGTGCTGGCGTCGTCATCGCCCTCCAGGGCGTCGTAATCCGCCGCCACGTCCATCTGGCCGCCCAGATCGCGCAACGCGTAGTTGACGCCGGCATCGACGATGCCGATGCGGATGCCGGCGCCGGTGTACTGCGCATAGAGCGGTGTGGCGTTGATGCCCGTGCCGTCCTGAAGCTCCCACTGCGCGGCGTATCCGGGATCGTTGAAGGACCGTGCCACCACCTGCCTCCTGCCTGCTGTGCAGGAGGCAGGGGTAGGCAAGTGCCCGCTCCAATTGGTTAAAGAGGCACAAAGAGTCCTTTCCGTGCCCGGACGACGCCGGGGCGGCTTCGGAAGCCGTTATCGCGGGGTGCAGAACATGTCCCGCAGCAGGGCGAGAAGCCGGGCCACGCGCGGGTCGGCCACGCGGTAGTGGAGCGTGGTGCCTTCCCGCCGCGCCACCACCAGCCCATCCTCGCGCAGCCGGGCCAGATGCTGCGAGACACCCGGCTGCGACAGGCCGAGGCATGCCGTGAGCGCTCCCACCGTCATCTCGCCCGCCTCCGTCAGGTGGCAGAGCAGCAGCAGGCGCGGCTCGCTGGCCAGCTGCCGCAGCAGCGCCGCCGCCTGGGTGGCGCTGGCCTGCAGCTGGAGGGCCTCGGCCTGCGCCGGCATGGCCTCCCGCCCGCTCATGTCTCCGGCGCGCCGCGCCCTTCCTCCATCAGCTCGAACCACATGGCGTTCAGCACGGCGAAGGCGGCGGCGAGGGGGAGGCCCAGCAGCCAGGCGAAGTACCACATCGGGCGGTTTCCTTTCCGGTCAGTAGCTGTCGGCGCTGCCGCGCACGCTGTGCTCGTCCACCTTGCCCCACAACACCCGGTAGACCCAGGCGGTGTAGGCGAGGATGAGCGGCAGGAAGAGCACCGTGGCGACGAGCATGATGAACAGCGTCAGGTGCGAGGAGGAGCTGTCCCACACCGTCAGGCTGGAGCGGGGGTCGAGCGAGGAAGGCAGCAGGAAGGGGAAGAGCGACAGCCCCACCGTGCTGATGATGCCGAAATTGGCGAGCTTGCTGCACAGCAGGGTGCTCACCTCCCGCCCCGCCCGCAGGCCGAGCAGGGCGCCCAGCAGCCCCAGGAAGCCGCAGGCGGGGGCCAGCAGCATCCATGGGTGGGCGGCGTAGTTGGCGAGCCAAGCCGCCCCTTCCCGCGCCACCTCCTTCAGCAAGGGGGCGGAGGGGCCGGCGGGATCGACCGGGCTGGTGATGCGGTAGCCCGCCATCAGCGCCACCCACACGCCGCCGAGCGCGAACAGGCCGATCGCCGCCAGCGCCGCCACGCCGCCGTAGCGCCGGCCGCGCTCGGCGACCGGGCCGCTGGCCTTCAGCGAGAGCCAGGCGCCGCCATGCATCACCATCATGCAGAGCGAGAGCGCGCCGCAGAGCAGGGCGAAGGGGTTGAGCAGGCCAAGGAACGTGCCCTCGTAGCGGATGCCGTATTCCTCGGTGAGGCGGAAGGGCACGCCCTGCAGCACGTTGCCCACCGCCACGCCGAAGATCAGCGCGGGGACGAAGCCGCCGGTGAACAGCGCCCAGTCCCAGGCCGCGCGCCAGCGCGGGTCGTCGCGCTTGCCGCGGTACTTGAAGCCGACGGGGCGCAGGATCAGCGCCGCCAGCACCACGAACATGGCGAGGTAGAAGCCCGAGAAGGACACCGCGTAGAGCGGCGGCCAGGCGGCGAAGATGGCGCCGCCGCCGAGGATCAGCCACACCTGATTGCCCTCCCAGGTGGGGGCGATGCTGTTGATGGCGACGCGCCGCTCCATGTCGGTGCGGCCGACGAAGGGCAGCAGCGCGCCGACCCCGAGGTCGAAGCCGTCGGCCACGGCGAAGCCAATCAGCAGCACGCCGAGCAGCGCCCACCAGATCAGCCGCAGGGTGGGGTAGTCGAGCAGTTCATGCAGGATCATGGCACGTCACTCCGCCGGCAGGGCGCGCAGCGGCGCCGCGGGAGCTGCGGGATGCGCGGGAGCCGAGGATGCCGGTCCCTTGCGGATGGCCTTCAGCATCAGCCCCATCTCGACCACCGCCAGCACGCTGTAGATCAGGGTGAAGCCGGCGATGGTCAGCAGCACCTCGGTGACGCCGAGATGCGAGACCGCCATGGCGGTGGGCAGCACGCCCTCGATGATCCAGGGCTGGCGGCCGTATTCGGCGACGATCCAGCCCAGCTCGGCGGCGACCCAGGGAAGCGGGATGCTGCACACCGCCACCCAGAGCAGCCAGCGGTGCCGGTCCAGCCGGTGCCGGGCGGAGAGGTAGAAGAAGGTGGCGGTGAGCAGGATGAAGAACATCCCGAGCCCGACCATGATGCGGAACGACCAGAACAGCGGCGCCACCTGCGGCACCGTGTCCCAGGCCGCGCGGCTGATCTGCTCCGGCGTCGCCTGGCGCGGGTCGTCGAGGTAGCGGCGCAGCAGGTAGGCGTAGCCGAGCTGGCGGCCATGCGCCTCGAAAACCTGCTGCAGCGCCGCCGGCACCGCCGCGCCGCGCGGCAGGGCGCGGATCTGCTGGAGCGCGTCATAGGCCAGGATGCCCTGGCGCACCCGCTCCTCCGCCCGCGCCACCAGCGCCTTGATGCCCGGCACCTCGGTGTTCAGCGAGCGTGTGGCGATCAGCCCCATCAGGCCGGGGATGTGGATGGCGTAGTGCGTCTCGCGCGCCTCCTGGTCGGGGAAGCCGAAGGCGGTGAAGGCGGCGGGCGCCGGCTCCGTCTCCCACATCGCCTCGATGGCGGCGAGCTTCATCTGCTGGTGCTCGGTGGCCAGATACCCGCTCTCGTCGCCCAGCACGACGACGGAGAGCGAGGCGGCGAGGCCGAAGGAGGCGGCCACCGTCATCGAGCGCCGCGCCAGCGCCACGTGCCGCCCCTTCAGCAGGTACCAGGCGGAGACGCCGAGCACGAAGAGGGCCGCCGTGACATAGCCGGCCGAGACGGTGTGGACGAACTTCGCCTGCGCCACCGGGTTGAACAGCACGGCCCAGAAGTCGGCCACCTCCATCCGCATGGTCTGCGGGTTGAAGGCGGCGCCGACGGGATTCTGCATCCAGCCATTGGCGATCAGGATCCAGAGCGCCGAGAAGTTGGAGCCGAGCGCCACGGCCCAGGTGGCCGCGAGGTGGCCGAGCTTCGAGAGCCTGTCCCAGCCGAAGAAGAACAGCCCGACGAAGGTGGCCTCCAGGAAGAAGGCCATCAGCCCCTCGATGGCGAGCGGCGCGCCGAAGATGTCGCCGACATAGTGGCTGTAGTAGCTCCAGTTCATGCCGAACTGGAATTCCATGGTCAGCCCGGTGGCCACGCCGAGCACGAAGTTGATGCCGAACAGCGTGCCCCAGAAGCGCGTCATCTCCCGCCACACGGCGCGGCCGGTCATGACATAGACCGTCTCCATGATGGCCAGCAGGATCGACAGGCCGATGGTCAGCGGCACGAAGAGGAAGTGGTAGAGCGCGGTCAGGGCGAATTGCAGCCGTGACAACGCGACGACGTCGAGTTCCATCCGATCCCGCCGGGGTGCAGCCGGCGTCCTCTCGATGTTGCGGCCGGCGCCGGAGCGCGTCGGCCGTGAAGCCCGGGGCGGCGCCTCAGCCCGGGCGCAGCGCGGCGAGGGCGGCGGCGAAGCCCGCCTCGCCCCGCCGGTGCTCGCCCACGAGGCGGCCTTCCTCCAGCAGCAGCAGCCGGTCGGCCAGCGCGGCCTCGCGGCGCAGATGGGTGCAGATCAGCAGGCTCGCGCCTTCCGCGCGGGCGGCGAGGCGGGCCAGCACATCGGCGGCGAGGGCGCCGTCCATCCCCTCGGTCGGCTCGTCGAGCAGCCAGAGGGGGGCGCCGCGCAGCAGCAGCCGCGCCAGCGCCAGGCGGCGGGACTGGCCGCCGGAAAGCCCGGCGCCGCCCTCGCCCAGCCGCGTCTCCAGCCCTTCGGGCAGGGTGGCGACATGCGCGGCGAGGCCGGCATCGGCCAGCGCGCGCCAGAGGCGGGCATCGTCGGCCGTGGGGTCGGCCAGCAGCAGGTTGCCGCGCAGCGTGTCCTGGAACAGTTCCGTCCGCTGGGTCAGCAGGGTGGTGGGCAGGGCGGCGACATGGCCCTCCCAGGCGGGCAGCTCGCCGGCCACCAGCGCCAGCAGGCTGGATTTGCCCGCGCCGCTGGCGCCGATGACCGCCACGCGCTCACCCCGTGCCACGCGCAGGCTGATGCCGTGCAGCGCCGGGCGGGCGGCGCC
>NZ_JCACVY010000050.1:0-25209 GCF_058833935.1 Roseomonas sp. TS2
GCGTGCCCTCGATCACCACCTTGTCGCCGGCGGCGATCTCGGCCTCCAGCACGGCGCGGCCGCCCACCACGCGGCGCATCGTCACGGCGCGGCGGCGGGCGCGGCTCTCGGCATCCACCACATAGACGTAGCGGCTGCCCTCGCTGCCGGTCTGCACGGCCTGCACGGGCACGCTCAGCGCGTCCGGCTCCACCCGCGGCACCAGCACCACGTTGACGTACTGCCCCGGCCACAGCGCGTTGTCGGGGTTGGGGAAGCGGGCCTTGAGCTGCACCGTGCCGGAGGTGGTGTCCACCTGGCTGTCGACGAAGACGAGGCTGCCGCGCACCGGCGGGTGGCGGTCCCCCGGCGGGTGGGCGGTGACGGGCGGCTCGCCCTGGCGCATCGCCTCCTTGATCTCGGGCAGCCAGCGCTCCGGCACGGAGAACTGCACCTGGATCGGGTCGGTCTGGGTGATGGTGGCGAGGGGCGTGCTCTCGCCCGCGCGCACCAGGTTGCCCTCGGTGATGGGCAGGGCGCCGAGGCGGCCATCCAGCTCGGCGCGGATGGTGGCGTAGTCCAGCGTCAGCCGGGTCTGCGAGATCAGCGCCTCGCCGGCCTTCACATTGGCCTCGGCCGCGGCGGCGTCGGCCTGCGCCTGCTCGTAGCGCTGGGCGGCGGCGAAGCCCTCACCGCGCAACGCGGTGTAGCGCGTGGCGTCCGAGCGGGCGCGCAGCGCCAGCGCCTTGTCGCGCGCCAGCTGCGCCTCCTGCTGGGCGAGCAGCGCCTGGGCCATGCGGGAATCGAGGGTGAACAGCACCTGACCCCGCTCGACGCGCTGGCCTTCCTGCACGTGCAGCTTCTGGATCTGCCCGTCCACCCGGCTGCGGACGGAGACCGTGGCCTCGGCCACCACATTGCCGTTGGCGGTGATCTCCAGCGGCACCGGGCCGCGCTCCGCGGCGCTGACCACGACGGGAATGGCGGGAGGCCCTGCCGGCGCCTGGGCATGGAGCGGCGCGGGCATGGCGAGAATTGCCAGCCCGGCGCTGAACGCGCCCGCCAGCAGGGGGAAAAGCGAACGCGGTGACTGCATGGACCGGACGGTAGGGCCGTTGCGCACCGCCGCAAAGCATCCGTTACACGGCGCAACAAAAATTTGCATCCAGACGACGAAACCCGCCAGGCCAGGGGCCGGGCGGGTTGTCGCCGTTCAGGAAGGCGGCGGATGCGCGGGGCATGCCGCCTTGAAACCGGTCCCTGGCCAGCCCGTCCTTCCGAGGGGAGGGACGCCCGCCAGGGCAGGGGGCTCAGAAGCCCTCGCGCTCCAGCCGCTTGCGCTCGACCTTGCGGGCGCGGCGGACAGCCTCGGCGGCCTCGCGGGCGCGGCGCTCGGAGGGCTTCTCGTAGTGGCGGCGCAGCTTCATCTCGCGGAAGACGCCTTCGCGCTGCAGCTTCTTCTTGAGGGCCTTGAGGGCCTGATCGATATTGTTGTCCCGAACGACGACCTGCACGCTGTGCGGTATCCTCTATGAGCAGGCCTGGTCAGCTCTCTGGGCAAACCAGGTTGTGTGAAAACGAAAAGCACGAAGCGACGGGCCAACCGCGCCCGTGCCTTCCTGCAAGGTCCGCGGCGTTTAGCACGGGCCGCGCGCAGATTGAAAGCCCTTCCCGCCGCGCCCCTGCCTCCCAATTCTAGGACTCCCGCAACGGAGACCGCGCATGGCCATCCTGAAAATCGCCCGCATGGGCCACCCTGTGCTGCTCCGCGCCGCCGAGCCGGTGGCCGACCCAACCAGCTCCGAGGTGCGGCGGCTGGTGCAGGACATGGCCGAGACCATGCTCGATGCCGGCGGCCTGGGCCTGGCGGCGCCGCAGGTGCATGTTCCGTCACGCATTTTTGTCTGGCGCAACGGCGACAGCGTGGCCGCGCTGATCAATCCGGAGATCGAGCTGCTGACGCCGCCGGACCAGCGCGGCTGGGAGGGCTGCCTCTCCATCCCCGGCCTGCGCGGCAATGTGGAGCGCGCCGCGCGCATCGCCTTCCGTGGCCTCGACATCGAGGGCGACTCGGTGGAGGGCGAGGCGGAGGGCCTGCTCGCCCGCGTGATGCAGCACGAATACGACCACCTGAACGGCGTGCTCTACCCGATGCGCATGAGCGACCTCGGCCTGTTCGGCTTCACCGACGAGCTGAGCCGGGCCGCCGTGGCGCAGCACAGCGCCGCCGCCCGCGCCGAGGGAGTGGCCGCCCGATGAGCCTGGAGCGCAGCGCCGAGCGCGACGAGGCCCTGCAGGCCATGCTGCCGCATGTGCCCCGGCTGGGCTGGAGCCGGGCCGCCCTGCGGGCCGGCCTCGCCGCCACGGGCGGCAACCCCGATGCCGCCGCCTGGCTGTTCCCGCGCGGCCCGGTGGGGATGGTGGAAGCCTGGGCCGATCTCGCCGACCGCGGCATGGCCGAGGAGGCCGCCACGCGGGGCATCGAGTCCCTGCGGGTCTCGCAGCGCATCCGGGCGCTGGTCGCGCTGCGGCTGGAGCGGCAGGCGCCGCACAAGGAGGCGGTGCGCCGCGCCGTGGCACTGCTGGCGCTGCCTTGGAACGCCCCCGCCGCCGCCCGCGCCACCGCCCGCACGGTGGACGCCATGTGGCTCGCCGCCGGCGACGCCTCGGCCGACATCTCCTTCTATACCCGACGCGCGACGCTGGCCGGCGTCTATGCCGCCACCCTGGCCTACTGGCTGCAGGACCCGGACCCGGAGCGGCAGGCCACGCTCGCCTTCCTCGACCGCCGGCTGGCGGAGGTGGCCCGCCTCAACCGCCCCCGCCGCGCCGCCTGAGCCGGCGGACGGGCAGGGCAGGCCGGGCGGCAGTCCCGCCCGCCCGGCCCGGGGGGGCGGATTCGCGTTTTGCGGTGGACATTCCGCCCCTGTCGCGGCACAGCCCGGCGCCTGGTCTCTACTGCCGCAGGATCCCCTCCCGTGACCCAATCCCCTCCCGCGCCGCTGGTCGGCATCATCATGGGCAGCCGTTCGGACTGGGAGACGATGCGCCACGCGGCGGAGACGCTCGGCCGGCTCGGCATCGCGCACGAGACGCGGGTGGTCTCCGCCCACCGCACGCCGCAGCGGCTCTATGACTATGCCACCGGCGCCGCCGGACGGGGCCTGCGCGCCATCATCGCCGGCGCGGGCGGCGCCGCCCACCTGCCCGGCATGGCGGCGGCGATGACCCGCCTGCCGGTGCTCGGCGTGCCGGTCGAGAGCCACGCGCTGAAGGGCATGGACAGCCTCCTCTCCATCGTCCAGATGCCGGCCGGCATCCCGGTGGGCACGCTGGCCATCGGCCGGGCGGGGGCGGTGAACGCGGCGCTGCTGGCCGCCGCCATGCTGGCCACCACCGACGCGGCCCTGGCCGCGCGGCTCGACGCCTTCCGCGCCGAGCAGACCGCCGCCGTGGCGGAGGAGCCGGCATGAGCCCGAAGCCCGGCTTCCCGCTGCCGCCCAACAGCACCATCGGCATCCTGGGCGGCGGGCAGCTCGGCCGCATGTCGGCCCTGGCCGCCGCCGAGCTGGGCTATCGCTGCCACATCTACGCGCCGGACGCGGACAGCCCGGGGATGCAGGTGGCCGCCGCCCGCACCGTCGCCGGCTACGAGGACCCGCAGGCGCTGGCCGCCTTCGCCGCCGCCGTCGACGTCGTCACCTTCGAGTTCGAGAACGTCCCCGCCCGCACGCTGGAGATCCTGGAGCCGCTGGTGCCCTGCCGCCCCGGGCGCAAGGCGCTGGCCGTCTGCCAGGACCGGCTGCAGGAGAAGGCGTTCTTCGGCGAGGCGGGCGTGCCCGTGGCGCCCTGGCGCGCCGTGCACAGCCTGGCGGAGCTGGAGGCGGCGATCGGCGAGATCGGCCTGCCGGCGGTGCTGAAGACCACCCGCCTCGGCTATGACGGGCGCGGCCAGGCGGTGATCCGCGCGCCGGAGGAGGCCGCGGCCGCCTTCGCCCGGCTGGAGCCGAAGCCGCTGATCCTGGAAGCCTTCGTGCCCTTCACGCAGGAGATCTCGGCGGTGGCCGCGCGCGGCGCGGACGGCGCCACGGCGGTCTATGACGCGGTGGAGAACCGCCACCACCACCACATCCTGGACCTGTCCTTCGCCCCGGCGCGCATCCCGCAGGCTGTGGCCGAGTCGGCCCGGACGCACGCGGCGCGTGTGGCGGCGGCGCTGGAACTCGTGGGCGTGCTGGCGGTGGAGTTCTTCCTGCTGGCGGATGGCCGGCTGCTGGGCAACGAGATCGCCCCGCGCCCGCACAATTCTGGCCACTGGACGATGGATGCCTGCCAGGCCAGCCAGTTCCACCAGCACATGCGCGCCGTGGCCGGCCTGCCGCTGGGCAGCCCGCGCCGCCATTCGGACGCGGTGATGCGCAACCTCGTGGGCCCGGAGGGCATGGCGAAGCTGCCGCTGTTGCAGGGCAGCCCCGACATTTCCGTGCATCTCTACGGCAAGGCCGCGGCGCGCGAAGGCCGCAAAATGGGCCATGCGAACCGGATTTTCCCCCTGGGAAGCCTTGAGACGGCCGGAGACGCGGCGCTGCTCTCGGACCTGTGACCAAAATGCCCACCCCGCCTGTGGCGCCGCTGCCACAGCGTGGCGGAAACTCCGGAGCCTGTGCTGCACACCGGCGAAGGTAGTGCTAATTGAAGTCACACGCGGCGCCGGACTCGAGGGATGACCTTCGCGGATGAGCGCAGCGAGCATGCCTCTGGTGGATCGAGGAGAATTCTAATGAGCCTCAAGAAGGCGCTTCTGGCCGCGACCGTTCTGGCGCTGCCGCTCGCGGCTCAGGCGCAGCCTGTCACGGGCGTGTATGTCGGCGCTGGCGCTGGCTATAACTACCTGCAGGATTCGGACATTTCCGTCTCCGGCGGCGGCGTCCTGGGCACGGCCCGTGGCCCCTCGCGCAAGCTCGACGGCGAGTTCGACAACGGCTTCGGCGGTGTCGTCAGCCTGGGCTACGGCTTCGGCAACGGCGTCCGCGCCGAGATCGAGGGCAACTACCGCGAGAACGACGTCTCGTCGCTGTCCACCAATGCCGGCCCGCTGCCGGGCATCGGCGGCACGGCCCGCAGCTACGGCGTGATGGCGAACGCCCTGTACGACTTCAACCTGGGCCTGCCGATCGTCCCCTACATCGGCGCTGGCGCCGGTTATGTGTGGCACGACTACGACACCGTCCGTAGCCGCGGCAACGCCGGCAACGCCGCGCTGAACAGCGTGACGATCGACGACGAGGAAGGCACCTTCGCCTTCCAGGGCATCGTCGGCGCCGCCTTCCCGATCGCCGCCGTCCCCGGCCTGGCGATCACCGCCGAGTACCGCTTCCTCGGCACGCTGCAGCCCGAGTTCACCGCGGTGTCCCGCTCGGTGACCGGCGCCGCGACCCGCACCAAGGTCGAGGTGGACAACTACAACCACTCCGCCTTCATCGGCCTGCGCTACGCCTTCAACCAGCCGGTGCCGGCCGCGCCCGTGCCGGTCGTGGCCCCCGCGCCCGCCGCTGCCCCGGCCCCGGCCCGCACCTACCTGGTGTTCTTCGACTTCGACCGCGCCGACCTGACGGACCGCGCCCGCCAGATCATCGCCGAGGCCGCCCAGAACAGCAGCCGCGTGCAGGCGACCCGCATCGAAGTGGCCGGCCACGCCGACCGCTCGGGCTCGCCGCAGTACAACCAGCGCCTCTCGCAGCGCCGCGCCGACGCGGTCGCCGCCGAGCTGGTCCGCCTGGGTGTTGCCCGCTCCGCCATCACGGTCCAGGCGTTCGGCGAGAGCCGCCCGCTGGTCCCGACGGCCGACGGCGTGCGCGAGCCGCAGAACCGCCGCGTCGAGATCGTCCTGCGCTAATCCCGCAGAACGGTTCCGCACGGAACGAGAGGGGGGCGCCGCGAGGCGCCCCTTTTTTTCGTTCGCCCGGCGCTTCCGCGCCCGGGCATGAAAAAGGCGCTGCCGGCTGGCAGCGCCTTTTTCTGTCTCCGATACCCGGGCGGGAATCAGCGCGTTGCGGCGGCGACCTGGGTCTGGCGCGGCGCCTGGGCCGTGCGCACCGGGCAGGCAGCCGGGCTGTAGGGGTTGGGCACGGCCTGGCCGCTGGAAAGCGCCGCCAGCCCGGCCAGGTCGGGCTTCGCCGCCAGCGCCTGCTGGAAGAGCGGCGCCGCGTTCTGGCAGAAATGCGAGCCCTGGCGGATGCCTTCCTGCGACTGGGCATTGGCCAGGGTGGTGATGAACTGGTCGAGTTGGCGCTGGCCGCCCGCGCCATGCACGCGCCGGAAATGCGCCGCCACCTGCCGGTAGGCCTGGCCCAGCTCACGCTGGTTGCGGGTCACGAAGGCGTTGTAATGGTCGTGCTGCCCGCAGGAGAGCGCAACCACCATCAACTGGCTCTGCAGCGCCCGCACCGAGAAGGCGGTCTGCTCCGCCGGCTGCAGGCAGGTCTGCGCCGCCAGGGGCGAGCTGACGGCCAGCGCCAGGGCGCCGGCCAGGATCGTGCGGATTTTCGTCATCGCGGCCGGGACCCCCATCCCGAAGCTGGTCGGGGCGGTGGCCCCGTTACGGGATCATATCAGAAGCGGGATTGGGCGCGATAGGGCAAAGCGGTTTGTTCATAATTGCTTCCGGCCAGGCTTGAAGATGCCGGATGAGGCGCGCCCCAGGCGCGCGGGGCTCAGGCGATGATGTCGGGCACCAGCCGGCTTTCCAGCCAGGCGATCTCGTCCTTCAGCTTGAGCTTGCGCTTCTTCAGCCGCTGGAGCTGAAGCTGGTCCAGAAGGGAGGTCTCCAGGCGCGCGATCACGGTGTCCAGGTCACGATGCTCGCTGCGGAGCTCGTGCAGGCGGCGGAGCAGGCTTTCACGGTCGGCCAGGATGAGCCTCATGGGTTGTCGGTTTGAGTCGCATCTGGGTGGGAAAGCGCCATATCATGTCCGGGCGTGGTCGCCCAGCATGGTCTATCGGTCGCCGGGGCTGCCAGGGTCATGGCAGGGTCGCGAAGAGACCGAGACAGCGAAGCCCACGCCTCGGGGGCCCACCGGCGGCCCGATCGTCGCCGGTTCCAGGCTTCCCGGGTCAACCCTGACTGGAGGATAGCGCGCCGATGATGCAACAGCCCCGCCTGCGCAGCCTGCAGGAGCGTCACGCCACGCTCGAACGGCAGATCGCCGAGGAGGGAAATCGCCCGCAGCCCGATCCGGGGGCGCTCTCGCGCCTGAAAAGGGCCAAACTCCGTCTCAAGGAAGAGATGCACAGGCTGAGCGCCGGCCGCTGACCACGGCGTTTGGCGAGAGGGTGCCCCCGTGGCCATGATGCCACGGGGGCATTTCGTATGTCGGTTCCGTGACGCTTCGGCTCGCAATCCGTGTTCCGGGCCCTAGGTAAAGGGGACAACCAGGGCCTATAAGCCCGCGACCCCCACAAGGAGCACGTTGCACGGCATGGAAGCCTCGGACATCACGCGGGTGCAGACCTATCTGCGTCGCCTCTTCGGCACGGAGCGCATCAACATCCTGCGCCCGGCCAGGCCCGGCCTGTCCGTCGAGGTGGCGGTGGAGGACGAGGTCATCGGCACGCTGCATCGCGATACCGAGGATGGGGAAATCTCCTATTCCCTCCACCTGACCATCCTGGAGGAAGACCTGCCGCCCGCGCCGAAGGCGGACAAGGCGCCGCCGCGCCGCCGCGCCTGAGGCGCGGAGCCGGCCCGGCAGGGCCGGGCCAGGCGAGGAGGGCGGGGCAGGAGGGCGGCGATGGGGCATGGCCCCGCCCGCCGCCGGGGATCAGGCGGCGTCCTCGTCCTCACCCAGCGCCGCCGGCGCGGCCGGGTTGCCGCCCGCGGCCAGCACCGCCGCGTTCAGGTCGGACTGGCTGCACAGGCCGAGGATCACCGGGTCGCGCGGCTTGATGTTGGCGCTGTTCCAGTGGGTGCGGTCGCGCACCTTGGCGATGGTGTCCTTGGTGGTGCCGAGCAGCTTGCCGATCTGCGCCTCGGAGAGCTGCGGGAAGTTGCGCAGCAGGAAGGCGATGGCGTCCGGCCGGTCGTTGCGCTTGGAGACGGGGGTGTAGCGCGCGCCCTTGCCGCGGCTCTTCGGCACCGGGCTGGCGGTCTCCATCAGCCGCAGCCGGGCATTCGGGTCGGCCTCGCAGCGGGCGATCTCCTCGCGCCGCAGCTGGCTGTTCTGCACCGGGTCGTAGCCGACGATGCCCTGCGCGACCTCGCCATCGGCGATCGCCTGCACTTCCAGCGGATGCATGCCGACGAAGTCGGCGATCTGCTCGAAGCTCAGGGACGTCTTCTCGATGAGCCACACAGCGGTGGCCTTCGGCATCAGCGGCAGGGTCATCGGAAACCTTACAAGTCTGTCGGGCGGGTCGCGCGGCCACGCCCCGGATGCCGTTGCATATAGAGAGGGGGAGGGAGAGGGTCAAAGCCCGAGCGCATCGGCCGGCCTGAACGCTTGGCGAGAATGTGGCCGGCACCGCATGCTTGGCGCTGCCCGGGCCGCCCCATATCGTCCATGCAGAGGACGAGCTGGAGTTCAGGGCATGACCAAACGACGTCTTGCGGTGGTGTTCGGCGGGGCGGGCTTCATCGGCCGGCACCTGGTTCCGCGCCTGGCGCGGCAGGATTACGAGGTGCGGGTGATCACCCGCAACCCGGAGGCGGTGCGGCCGATGATGACGCAGGGCCGGCTGGCCCAGGTGGTGCCCTGGGCCACGGATCTGCGCTCGGACGCGGCGCTGGCGCGGGCGGTGGAAGGGGCCACGCTGGTCGTCAACCTGATCGGCATCCTGGCCGAGAAGCGGCGCGGCGACTTCCAGCGCCTGCAGGGCGAGCTGCCGGGCCGCATCGGCCGCGCCGCCGCGGCAGCGGGGGTGGAGCATGTGGTGCATGTTTCCGCCATCGGCGCCGACCCGAACAGCGAAAGCGCCTATGCCCGCAGCAAGGCGGCGGGCGAGGCGGCGCTGCGCACGGCCTTCCCCCGCGCCGTGATCCTGCGGCCCTCCATCATCTTCGGGCCAGAGGACCAGTTCTTCAACCGCTTCGCCAATATGGCGCAGCTGCTGCCCTTCATGCCGGTGGTCTGCGGCGCCACGAAGTTCCAGCCCGTCTATGTGGGCGATGTGGCGGAGGCCATCCTCGCCGCCACGCGCCGGCCGGAGGCGGCGGGCCGCACCTATGAGCTGGGCGGGCCGCGCGTCGCGAGCTTCCGCGAGCTGATGGGCTATGTGCTGGAGGTGACGGGCCGGCCGAAGCGCCTCGTCGCCCTGCCGGACGGGCTGGTGCGGCTGCAGGCGCGGCTGGGCGAGTTCCTGCCCAGCCCGCCGCTGACGCGCGACCAGCTCGCCCAGCTGCGCCGCGACAATGTCGTCTCGCCCGGGGCCGAAGGGCTGGAGGCGCTCGGTATCGTGCCGCAGGCGATGGAGGCGGTGGTGCCGGGCTATCTGGCGCGCTTCCGGCCCGGGGGGGGGCGGCGGTCGGTCATCCCCTCCTGATGGACCGAATCGGACCTATCGGCCGGAACGGTTTCTCGTGACCCGGCCTTTTCCGATACCCGGGCTATTTTAAAGGTAAGCATCGCTGACTTTTCGGCGCGAATAGGACTCGCGCATGATCCCTGACTATGGCAAAGCTGCGTCGGCCGGGGTGAAAGCCCCGCCCGGCGCCCCTGCGCCGTGGCGGCGAGCGCCCTCGGTCCCTAGTCCGACCTGCCTGCCGAAGGACCCGTGCCCATGGCCGAGCGCATGCTGCAATTCGTCCGCCTTTCGCAACAGACGCCGGACAAGCGCTCGGCCGAGGCACGACGGCAGGATTTCGGCGAGATCTACCAGCGCTTCAGCGCCGAGCGCGCCAGCGCCCAGGCCAGCCGTTGCAGCCAGTGCGGCGTGCCCTTCTGCTCCATCCACTGCCCGCTGAACCAGCACATCCCGGACTGGCTGAAGCTGACGGCCGAGGGGCGGCTGGAGGAAGCCTACGAGGTGAACGCCGCCACCAACACCTTCCCCGAGATCTGCGGCCGCGTCTGCCCGCAGGACCGTCTCTGCGAGGGCAACTGCGTCATCGAGAAGGGCTTCGACAGCGTCACCATCGGCGCGGTGGAGAAGTACATCACCGACACCGCCTGGGAGCAGGGCTGGGTGAAGCCGCCGACGCCCACGCGCGAGGTGGCGCATTCCGTCGGCATCGTCGGCGCCGGCCCGGCCGGGCTGGCGGCGGCCGAGCGGCTGCGGCGGCGCGGCTGGCAGGTCACGGTCTATGACCGCTACGACCGCGTCGGCGGGCTGATGATCTACGGCATCCCCAACTTCAAGCTGGAGAAGGAGGTCGTGCTGCGCCGCCACGCGCAGTACGCGGAGGGCGGCATCGAGTTCGTGCTGAACTGCCAGATCGGCCGCGACATCACCCTGGCGGAGCTGCGCGCGAAGCACGATGCGGTGCTGATCGCCACCGGCGTGTACAAGGCGCGCGACATCGGCGGTCCCGGCGCCAATTTGGGCGGCATCGTGCCGGCGCTCGATTACCTGACCGCCTCCAACCGCCAGGGCCTTGGCGATGCCGTGCCGGACTTCGAGAGCGGCGCGCTGAACGCGGCCGGCAAGAAGGTGGTGGTGATCGGCGGTGGCGACACGGCGATGGATTGCGTCCGCACCGCCATCCGCCAGGGTGCCGAGAGCGTCACCTGCCTCTACCGCCGCGACAAGGCGAACATGCCCGGCTCCATGCGCGAGGTGAGCAACGCCGAGGAGGAGGGCGTGCGCTTCGCCTGGCTCTGCGCGCCGGAGGGCTTCGAGGGGGAGGGGCATGTCTCGGCGGTGCGCGCGGTGCGGATGCATCTCGGCCTGCCCGACGCCACCGGCCGCCAGCAGGTGGAGCCGATCCCCGGCAGCGCCTTCGCCGAGCCGGCCGACCTCGTCATCAAGGCGCTGGGCTTCGACCCTGAGGACCTGCCCACCCTGTTCGGCGAGCCCGGCCTGACGGTCAGCCGCTGGGGCACGCTGACGGTGGACCGCCGCAGCATGATGACCAACCTGCCGGGCGTCTTCGCCGCCGGCGACATCGTGCGCGGCGCCAGCCTGGTGGTGTGGGGCATCCGCGACGGCCGCGACGCGGCCGACCAGATCGAGAAGTACGTGGCGGCCAAGAGCGCGCCGGCGATGGCGGCGGAGTGAGCGACATGACCCAGTTCGAGAACGGCGAGGCCTTCGCCGAGACCTATGCCCGCAACGCCGCGCTGCTCTCCGGCAGCGCGCATGTGGACGTCATGGAGCACGATGCCTGCGGCGTCGGCCTTGTCGCGGCGCTCGACGGCAAGCCGCGGCGCGACGTGGTGCAGGCCGGCATCGACGCGCTGAAGGCCGTCTGGCACCGCGGCGCCGTGGACGCCGACGGCAAGACCGGCGACGGCGCCGGCATCCATATCGAGATCCCGCAGGATTTCTTCGCCGAGGTGGTGGAGCGCGGCGGCGACCGGCTGCGCCCGGGCCGCATCGCGGTGGGCCAGGTCTTCCTGCCGAAGACCGACCTCTCGGCGCAGGAGCGCTGCCGCCAGATCGTCGAGACCGAGATCCTCAACGCCGGCTACAGCATCTATGGCTGGCGCCAGGTGCCGATCGACGTCTCCTGCATCGGCGAGAAGGCCAACGCCACGCGGCCCGAGATCGAGCAGATCCTGATCTACGACCCGGAGCAGCGCGACATCGCGACGATGGAGCGCGACCTCTACGTCATCCGCCGCCGGATCGAGAAGCAGGCGCTGCTGGCCCAGGTGCCGGAGCTGTACCTGTGCAGCCTCTCCGCCCGCTCGATCATCTACAAGGGCATGTTCCTGGCGGAGAACCTGACCGACTTCTACCCCGACCTGCTGGACGAGCGCTTCGTCAGCCGCTTCGCCATCTACCACCAGCGCTACAGCACCAACACCTTCCCCACCTGGCGCCTCGCCCAGCCCTTCCGGATGCTGGCCCACAACGGTGAGATCAACACCGTCCACGGCAACATCAACTGGATGAAGAGCCACGAGACGCGGCTCGCCCACAGCCTGCTCGACCCCTTCATGGAGGACATCAAGCCGGTGGTGCAGGCGGGCGGCTCGGACACCGCCACGCTCGACAACGTCTTCGAGCTGCTGGTCCGCGGCGGGCGCGACGCGCCGATGGCCAAGGCCATGCTGATCCCCGAGAGCATCGGCAGCAACGCCACCATGCCGGCGGCGCACCGCGACCTGTTCATGTACTGCAACGCGGTGATGGAGCCGTGGGACGGCCCGGCGGCGGTCTGCGCCACCGATGGGCGCTGGGCCATCGCCGGCCTCGACCGCAACGGGCTGCGCCCGATCCGCTACACCGTCACCAGCGACCGGCTGCTGATCGTCGGCTCCGAGACCGGCATGGTGAAGGTGGCGGAGAGCGAGATCGTCGCCAAGGGCCGCGTCGGCCCCGGCCAGTGCATCGCCGTCGATCTCGACGAGGCGCGCTTCTACGGCGACACCGCGCTGAAGGACCTGATGGCCGCCCGCCACCCCTTCGGCGACTGGGTGAACCGCACCACCCGCATCGACGACATCGTGCGCGCCGAGGTGGACGAGGCGCCGGCGCTCTCCGGCGAGGCGCTGCGCCGCCGCCAGCTCGCCATGGGCGTGACGCTGGAGGACCTCGAGACCATCCTGCACCCGATGGCGGAGGAGGCGGCCGAGGCGATCGGCTCGATGGGCGACGACACGCCCATCGCCGTGCTCTCCAACCACTATCGCGGCCTGCACCACTACTTCCGGCAGACCTTCGCGCAGGTGACCAACCCGCCGATCGACAGCCTGCGCGAGACGCGGGTGATGACGATCAAGACCCGCCTCGGCAACCTGGGCAACATCCTCGACGAGGACCCGACCCAGTGCGACATGCTGATGCTGGACAGCCCCGTGCTCTCCAACGCCGAGTTCGCGGCGATGCGCGGCTACATGGGCGACACCGCCTGCGAGGTGGACAGCACCTTCCCCGTGGCGGAGGGCGAGGCCGGGCTGCGCCGCGCGCTCGAGCGCATCCGCCGCGAGGCGGAGGAGGGGGTCCGCTCCGGCTGCGCCCATGTCATCCTCACCGATGAGAAGCAGGGCCCCGAGCGCGCCGCCATCCCGATGATCCTGGCGGTGGGTGCGGTGCACACGCATCTGGTGCGCCACTCCCTCCGCACCTTCACCAGCCTGAACGTGCGGGCCGGCGAGTGCATGGACGTGCACTATTTCGCGGTCCTGATCGGCGCCGGCGCCACCACGGTGAACGCCTACCTGGCGCAGGAGAGCATCGCCGACCGGCACCGCCGCGGCCTGTTCGGGCAGAAGTCGCTGAAGGACTGCGTGGCCTCCTACCGCAAGGCGGTGGACAAGGGGCTGCTCAAGATCATGTCCAAGATCGGCATCTCCGTCCTCTCCTCCTATCGCGGCGGCATGAACTTCGAGGCGATCGGCCTCTCCCGCGCGCTGGTGGGCGAGTTCTTCCCCGGCATGCAGAGCCGCATCTCGGGCATCGGCCTCTCGGGCATCGCCCGGCGGGTGCTGGCGATGCACGGCAAGGCCTGGCAGGGCGACACGCCGGTGCTCTCAGTGGGCGGGCTCTACAAGCTGCGCCGCCGCGGCGAGGCGCACGCCTTCGAGGGCAGCCTGATCCACATGATGCAGCACGCGGTGGAGACGGACAGCTACCAGACCTTCAAGCGCTACTCGGACGCGGTGCGCAAGCTGCCGCCCGTGGCGCTGCGCGACCTGCTCGACTTCCGCGCCGAGACGCGCAGGCCCATCGCCATCGAGGAGGTGGAGAGCATCACCGAGATCCGCAAGCGCCTCGTCGCGCCCGGCATCTCGCTCGGCGCGCTGAGCCCCGAGGCGCATGAGACGCTCTCCATCGCCATGAACCGCATCGGCGCCCGCTCGGATTCCGGCGAGGGCGGCGAGGACGCGGCCCGCGCCCGGCCGCGCGCCAATGGCGACAACGCCAACTCCGCCATCAAGCAGATCGCCTCGGGCCGCTTCGGCGTCACCGCCGAGTACCTGAACAACTGCAAGGAGATCGAGATCAAGGTGGCGCAGGGCGCCAAGCCCGGCGAGGGCGGGCAGCTGCCCGGCTTCAAGGTTTCCGGCATCATCGCGAAGCTGCGCCACGCCACGCCGGGCGTCACCCTGATCAGCCCGCCGCCGCACCACGACATCTACTCGATCGAGGATCTGGCGCAGCTCATCTACGACCTGAAGCAGATCAACCCGGAGGCGACGGTCTGCGTGAAGCTGGTCAGCCGCTCGGGCATCGGCACCATCGCGGCGGGGGTGGCGAAGGCCAAGGCGGATGCCATCCTGGTTTCCGGCCATTCGGGCGGCACCGGCGCCTCGCCGGTCTCCTCGATCAAGTATGCCGGCCTGCCCTGGGAGATGGGGCTGTCCGAGACGCACCAGGTGCTGCTGCTCAACCGGCTGCGCCACCGGGTGAAGCTGCGCACCGATGGCGGCCTCAAGACGGGGCGCGACGTGGTGATCGCCGCCATGCTGGGCGCCGAGGAATTCGGCATCGGCACCGCCTCGCTGGTGGCGATGGGCTGCATCATGGTGCGGCAGTGCCACTCCAACACCTGCCCCGTCGGCGTCTGCACCCAGGACGAGGCGCTGCGGCAGAAATTCG
The DNA here is from genome assembly GCF_058833935.1 of Roseomonas sp. TS2. Lineage (NCBI taxonomy): Bacteria > Pseudomonadati > Pseudomonadota > Alphaproteobacteria > Acetobacterales > Roseomonadaceae > Roseomonas > Roseomonas sp. TS2. The sequence goes on from NZ_JCACVY010000050.1 coordinate 14,680, forward strand.
AGGGGACGCCGGAGAAGGTCATCAACCTGTTCTCCTTCATCGCCGAGGAGATCCGCGAGATCCTGGCCGGGCTCGGCTTCCGCCGGCTGGAGGAGGTGATCGGCCGCACCGACCTGCTGAAGCAGGTCAGCCGCGGCGCCGAGGACCTCGACGACCTCGACCTCAACCCGCTGCTGGTGCAGGCCGATGCCGGCCCCTATGCGCGCCACTGCACGCTGGAGGGCCGCAACGAGGTGCCGGAGACGCTGGACGCCGACATGATCCGCGATGCGGCCGCCCTGTTCGAGCGGGGCGAGAAGATGCAGCTCGCCTACAACATCCGCAACACGCACCGCGCCATCGGCACCAAGATCAGCAGCAAGATCGTCCGCAAGTTCGGCATGGAGGGGCTGCAGGCCGGACACCTGACGGTGCGGCTGCGCGGCTCGGCCGGGCAGTCGCTCGGCGCCTTTGCCGTGCGCGGGCTGAAGCTCGAGGTGCTGGGCGACGCCAACGACTATGTGGGCAAGGGCCTCTCGGGCGGCACCATCGTGGTGCGGCCGGCGCCCTCCTCGCCGCTGGTCTGGAACGAGAACGCCATCGTCGGCAATACCTGCCTCTATGGCGCGACGGCGGGCGAGTTCTTCGCTGCCGGCCAGGCGGGGGAGCGCTTCGCCGTGCGCAACTCCGGCGCCACGGCGGTGGTCGAGGGCGTCGGCGCCAATGGCTGCGAGTACATGACGGGTGGCGTGGTGGTCATCCTCGGCAGCGTGGGCGACAATTTCGGCGCCGGCTTCACCGGCGGCCAGGCCTTCGTCTACGACGCGGACGGCACCTTCGAGCAGCGCCTGAACCCGGACACGCTGCTCTGGCGCCGCCTCGGCTCGGCCCATTGGGAGGGCGTGCTGCAGGCGCTCATCGCCCGCCACGCGGCCGAGACCGGCTCCCGCCACGCGGCGCGGCTGCTGAACGACTGGGACAGCGAGCGTGGCCATTTCTGGCAGGTGGTGCCCAAGGAATATGCCCGCTACCTGCCGCAGCCGATGGAGGCCGTGGCGATCGCGGCGGAATAATGGCCAAGATTGCGTGACCGGCGGCTGAAAGGCCGGTTACGAGCTCACGATTTCGTGAGTACCATCTTTGCGGCAGGGGGGGCGGCGTGCGATAAGCGCCGCCCCTTCCAGTTCCGGCGCGGTGCATGCGAATCCTCTACCATCTGCCTCTCTCCCCCTATGCGCGCAAAGTGCGTCTGGTCCTGAGTGAGAAGCGCATTCCGTTCGAGCTGCGGGTCGAGCGGGTCTGGGAGCGGCGGGAGGAATTCCTGCACCTGAACCCGGCCTGCACCGTGCCGGTGCTGGAGGAGGAGAACGGCCTCGTCCTGGCCGACAGCTACGCCATCTGCGAGTATCTGGACGAGGCCTATCCGGACCTGCCGCTGCTCGGCCGGACGCTGGGGGAGCGGGCGGAGGTGCGCCGCCTCGTCGCCTGGTTCGACGGCAAGTTCGCCCGCGAGGTGACGGAGAACCTGCTCTACGAGAAGCAGATGAAGCGGCTGCTCGGCCGCGGCAACCCGGATGCGGCGGCGATCCGCGCCGGCTACGCCAACCTCAAGCCGCATCTGGACTATCTCGGCTGGCTGGCCGAGACGCGGCTCTGGCTGGCCGGCAACGCCCTCTCCCTGGCCGACCTCGCCGCCGCCGCGCATCTCTCCACGCTGGACTATATCGGCGATCTCGACTGGTCGCTGAACGAGAGCGCCAAGGACTGGTATGCCCGGGTGAAGTCCCGCCCCGCCTTCCGCTCGCTGCTGGCCGACCGGGTGAGCGGCGTGAACCCGCCCGTCCACTACGCCGACCTCGACTTCTGAGGAACCGCGCCGGGGGAGGGGCTTCCTCCCCCCCCGGCGCCGCCTCAGGGCACCACCCCCTCGGGCAGTGTCAGCACATGGTCGAGGATGCCGCCGGCGGTGGTGATCCAGACCTCGTCCCGCTCCGCCACGATCCGCTCCAGCGCCCCGCGCAGCGCCCGCAGCCGGTAGGGCTGCCCGACCAGGTAGGGGTGGAGCGCGATGCCCATCACCTGCGGGTGGCCGTCCCGCGCCACCTGCCGCAGCCTTTCCTCGAAATCGGCCACGATCATCGCCGCGAACTGCTCCGCCCCGTCCTTGCGGGCGACGATGGCGGGGATGTCGTTCACCTCCTGCGGGTAGGGGATGGCGAGCAGCTGCCCCGCCCGTGTCCGCATCCAGATGGGCTGGTCGTCGGCGCACCAGTTCAGCGTGTAGCGGTAGCCGGCCTCGGCCAGCAGGTCCGGGGTGAAGGCGCTCTCGGCGATCCAGGGGGAGAGCCAGCCGCGCGGCGGCGCCCCCTCGGCGGCGGCGATGGCGGCGGTGGAGTCCGCGATCAGCAGCGCCTCGGCGGCCTCGCCCAGGGTGTTCTGCCGCTCGCTGTTGGTGCGGCCATGACCGGCGATCTCGTCGCCCCGCGCGCGGTGGGCGGCGACGAGCTGCGGCGCGTAATCATACATCGCGCTGTTCAGCAGCACGGTGGCGGGCAGCGAAAGCTCGTCCAGCATGTCGAGCATCCGCCAGGCGCCGACGCGGTTGCCATAGTCCCGCCAGGCGTAGTTCAGCACGTCCGGCTGCGGGCCGCCGCCGCCATTGGGGCCGGGCGCCAGCTCCGCCCCCAGCCCCTGGCCGAAGGCGAAGTGCTCCAGGTTGAGGCCGAGATACACCGCCAGCCGCCTCTCTCCCGGCCAGGCATAGGCGGGGCGGCCGCGCCAGGGGTGGTAGTCGTAGCGGCCGTGGCTGGGCAGCATGGAATCGTCTCCGCAAAAGCACAGCAAAACACAGCCCCGCTTAGCAAGGGGCAGGCCACATGCCTGCGCGGTTCCCCCTGCGCGTGAAAACCGCTAGAACCCGGCCATGTCCAAGCCCCCGCCGGCCGAGGCGGCCCGGGCCCGCGCCCTGCTCTCCGCGACCGCCCGTGCGGGCCGGGCGCGGCTGGCGCGACCCATCCTGCTCGGCCTTGCCTCGATCGCCTGCGGCATCGCCCAGGCCTGGCTGATCGCCACCGTGCTGGCCGCGCTGCTCGGCCATGGCGATGGCGGATGGGCCGAGCTGGCCGGCGCCGCCTCGCTGGCGCTGCTCGCCACCAGCCTCACCGTGGCGCAGGAGCGCGCCCAGGCCGATGCCGGCGCCAGCGCCCGCGCCGGGCTGCGCCGCCGCGCCTTCGCCCGGCTGCTGCGCGCCGGCCCCGCCGATGAGCGCCCGGTGGGCGAGCGCGCCGCCCTGGTGGTGGACCGCATCGAGGCGCTGGACGGCTATTTCTCCCGCTGGCTGCCCGCCGCGGCGCTGGCCGCCGCCGGGCCGCTGCTGATCGCCGTCGCCGTCGCCACCGAGGACCCGTTGAGCGGCGTGATCCTGTTCGCCGCCGGCGCCATGGTGCCGGTGGGCATGGCGCTGACCGGCATCGGCGCCGCCCTGGCCAGCCGGCAGCAATTCGACGCGCTGCAGGCGCTCTCGGGCCGCTTCCTCGACCGCATGCGCGGCCTGCCGCAACTCGTGCTGTTCCGCCGGCAGGAGGCCGAGGCGCAGTCCCTCGGCGCCGCCGCCGACGAGCTGCGCCGCCGCACCATGCGCGTGCTGCGCGTGGCCTTCCTCTCCGGCCTGGTGCTGGAGGTGATCTTCGCCGCGGTGCTGGGCTGCCTCGCCTGGCGGCACGGCAACCTGCTGGTGGGCGGCCACCCGGACCCGCAGGCGGCGCTGTTCTGCCTGCTGATGGTGCCGGGCTTCTTCGCGCCGCTGCGCGCCTTCTCTGCCGCCTATCACGAGCGCATGTCGGCCAACGGCGCCGCCGCCGCCCTGGCCCCGCTGCTGGACGGGCCGGATGAGGAGGACGGGCTGCAACTGGCGGAGATTCCGCCCAGCGTGGTGGTCACCTTCGAGCATGTCGGCCTGACATACGACCCGGCGCGCGGCCCGGCCCTGACCGACCTCTCCTTCCGCGTGCTGCCGGGCGAGGCGCTGGTGTTGGCCGGCCCTTCCGGCTCCGGCAAGTCCTCCGTGCTGCGGCTGCTGATGGGCTTCCGCGCCCCCGATGGCGGGCGCATCGCGCTGAACGGGCGGGACGCGACCACGCTGCGCCCGGCCGAGCTGCGCCGCCTCTCCGCCTATGTCGGGCAGAAGGCGCACCTGTTCCGCGCCAGCATCCGCGAGAACATCCTGCTCGCCCGCCCCGAGGCCACGCCGGCCGAGGTGGAGGTGGCCGCCCGCGCCGCGCATGTCACGGAATTCGCCACGGCCCTGCCCGAGGGGCTGGACACGCTGGTGGGCGAGGGGGGCTATGGCCTCTCCGGCGGGCAGGCGCAGCGCGTGGCCATCGCCCGCGCCTTCCTGCGCAACACGCCGCTGGTGCTGCTCGACGAGCCCACCGCGCATCTGGACCCCGGCACGGAGGCGCAGGTGCTGGACAGCCTGCGCCGCCTCTGTGCCGGGCGCACCGCCATCATCGCCACCCATTCGCCGGCGCTGCGCGCCCGCTTCAGCCGCGTGCTGGAACTGGAGCAGGGCCGCGCCATCCTCTCTCGGATGGCCGGGGAATGAGCGCCATGCGGCAGGACCTGACCCGTGTGCTCGGCCTGTGGCGGGCGCGCCGCGCCTGGCTGCTGGCCGGCGTGGCCATGGCCGTGCTGGCGGCGCTGGCGGGAGTGGCGCTGCTGGCCTTCGCCGGGCGCGGCGTCTCCGAGGGGCTGCGCACCGGCGCGCTGACCGGCGCCGCCATCGGCTCGCTGCTGCTGCTGCGGCCGCTGATGGTGCTGCGCCCCGGCGCCCGCTACCTGGAGCGGCTGGTCACCCATTCCGCCACCTTCCGCGCCCTGGCCGACACCCGCATCTGGTTCTTCCGCCGGCTGGCCGAGCGGCTGCCCGCCGGCCTCGGCCTGCGCGGCGCCGGCGACCTGCTGGGCCGCCTCGTCTCCGATGTCGAGGCGCTGGACGGGCTGTATTTGCGCGCCCTGGTGCCGGGTGCGGCCGCCATCGCGGTGGTGCTGGCGGTGGCGGTGCTGCTGGGCGCCGCCGAGCCGGCGCTGGCCGCCATCGTGGCGCTGCCGCTGGCGCTGGCCCTGCTGCTGCCGCCGCTGCTGGCCCCCGGCGCCGCCCGCGCCGCCGGCCGCGTGGCCGAGGCCCAGGGCGGCCTGCGCGCCGCCGCGGTGGATCCGCTGCTGGGGCTGGAGGACACGCTGGCCGCCAATGCCGAGCCACGCGCCGCCGCCCGGCTCGACGAGGCCGGCCGCGCCCTGGCCGCCACGCAGGACCGGCTCTCCCGCCGTTCCGCCTGGGGCGGCGCCACGGGCAGCCTGCTGGCGCAGGCGGCGCTGCTCGGCGCGCTGGGCTATGGCCTCGCGGGTGGCCCCGGCGCGGTGGGCGCCACCATCATCGGCCTGTTCCTGGCGCTGGCGGCGGGCGAGGTTCTCGCCGCCCTGCCGCGCGCCGGCACCGCGCTTGCCGCCGCCGGCGCCAGCGCCCACCGGCTGTTCGAGGCCGCCGATACGCCGCCCCCCGTGGCCGAGCCGGAACACTCCGCCGAGGCCCCGAGCGGCCACGCGCTGCGCGCCGAGGGCGTCCGCTTCGCCTGGGCGGCGGACCGCGCGCCGGTCTTCGAGGACCTCTCCTTCGACCTGCCGGAGGGCGGGCGGCTGGCGCTGCTCGGCCCTTCCGGCGCCGGCAAGTCCACCCTGGCCTCGCTGCTGCTGAAGCTGGCGGCGCCGCAGGAGGGCCGCCTGCTGCTCGGCGGCACCGACATCGCCACCCTCTCCGCCGATACGGTGCGTGCCCGCATCGCCTGCCTGACGCAGGATGCCCGGCTGTTCGATGACAGCATCGCCGCCAATCTCCGCCTCGCCGCGCCGGAGGCGGATGACGCGGCGCTGTGGCGGGCGCTGGAGCGTGCCGGCGTGGCCGATGTGGTGCGCGCCCTCCCCGAGGGGCTGGAGACGCGCTGCGGCGAGGGCGGCGCGCGCTTCTCGGGAGGGCAGGGGCGGCGGCTCGCCCTGGCCCGCGCCCTGCTGGCCCCGGCCGACATCCTGATCCTCGACGAGCCTGGCGCCGGGCTGGATCCCACCGCCGAGCGCGCCTTCCTGGAGACGCTGGAGAGCGCCACGGAGGGCCGCAGCGTCATCCTCATCGCGCACCGGCTGATGGGGGTGGAGCGGCCGACGCGCATCCTGCGCCTCGTCGGTGGCCGCGCGCTGCCGGCGATGGGGTGATCGTCTTCTTTTTCTGAAGAAAAAGAAGCAAAAAGACTTTGTCAGTTGGGCGGAGTGCTTGCCGTAGGCGCTCCGCCAAACTGACAGAAAGTTTTTGGTTCTTTTTTCAAAAAGAACCCCTTTTTACCGACTTCTCAATTCTCAACCCCAGCGCCCGCAACTCCGCTTCCGGCCGCGCCAGCAGCATCATCGCCATCTTGCCGAGGAAGCCCGGTGAGCCCTGCGCGGCGGCGGCCTCGAACCAGCGCAGCGCGGCGGGAATGTCGCCCGCCGCCGTCGCCAGCGTGCCCAGGTTGAACTGCGCGCGGAAATCGCCCAGGGCGGCGGCGCGGGCATAGAGGGCGCGGGCGGCGGCGGGGTCGCGCGGCGTCTCCCAGCCTTCTTCCAGGAAGCGGCCGAGAACGGTCATCGCCTTGGCGTGCTCCTGCGCGGCGGCGCGGCGATACCAGGCCAGCGCCCCGGCGCGGTCGCCTTCCTGCGCCATCAGGCTGGCGAGGTTGTACTGCGCCCAGTCGTAGCCCTTCTCCGCTGCCTCCCGGTAGAGCGCCGTGGCGCGCGCCCGGTCGACCGGCGTGCCCCAGCCCAGCTCGTGGCAGCGCCCGACCATGGTGAGGCCCTTCAGGCTGCCGGCACGGGCGGCGGCCTGGAACCAGCCGAGCGCGGCGTGCCGGTCTTCCGCCACGCCGCGGCCTTCGAGCAGGATCTGCCCGTAGAGGATCTGCGCCTCCAGCATGCCAGCACGGGCGGCGGCGGCAATCCAGCGTGCCGCCTCCTCCGGTGGCCCGTTGAAGGCGGCCTCGAGCTGTTCGGCGCTGGCCTCGCGCACGGCGGAGAGCGGGATGGACATGCCCGCCCTCTAGCGTTGTTGCGAGCGCCTCGCAACTGACCGTGTCAGGCCAGGGCGCGCAGCATCCCGCCCTGCTTCACCCGGCCCGGCAGCGGGTGGCCGACGACATCCTCCGCCAGCCGCCCGGCCTCGATCAGCTTCTCCAGGTCCAGCCCTGTCTCGATGCCGGATTCGGCGCAGAGCAGCGCCAGGTCCTCGGTGCAGATGTTGCCCGCCGCCCCGGCATGCCTGGCGAAGGGGCAGCCGCCCAGCCCGGCGATGGCGGCATCGAAGCGCGCCACGCCGAGGCGCATCCCCTCCCAGGCATTGACCATGGCCATGCCGCGCGTGTCGTGCAGGTGCAGGGACAACTCCAGCTCCGGCCACTTCTCCCGCACCGCGCCGACCACGGTGGCGATGCGGCGCGGCGTGGCCCAGGCCATGGTGTCGGCCAGCGAGATGACGGGCGGCGGCAGCCCCACGCCCCCCGCCAGCGCCAGGATGGCGGCGATGCGGTCGGTCACCGCGCTCACCGGCACCTCGCCCTGGAAGTTGCAGCCGAAGGCGGCCATCACCGTGGCGCGGGCGAAGGGGATGTTGTTCTCGGCGTAGAGCGCCATCAGCGCGGCGGCGGCGGCGAGGTCCTGCTCGCGGTCGCGGTTCTGGTTGCGCTTGCCGAACACCTCGGAGGCGGAGACGGAGACGCTGCCGTCGATGGTCAGGTTGGGCGCCACCAGGGCGCGCAGGAAGCCCTTGGCGTTCAGCCACAGCGCGCCGAAGGCGACGCCCGGCGGCGGCCGCAGCGCCTGGCAGACGGCTTCCGCATCGGCCATGCCCGGCACCCGGCGCGGATCGACGAAGGAGACGGTCTGGATGCGCTTCAGCCCGGTCCCGGCCAGGGCCTGGATCAGCGCCACCTTGCGGTCGGTCGGGATCTCGCCCTTCTCGAACTGGAAGCCCTCGCGCGGGCCTTCCTCGCGGATCTCGATGCGGGGGGGCAGGCTCATGCGGCGTTCTCCTCATCCGGCAGGGCCAGCACGCCCGCGCCGCGCAGCGTGGCGATCTCCTCCTCCGAAAGGCCGAGGCCCGCCAGCACCGCCGCCCCCCCTTCGCCGATGCGTGGCGGCTGCTGCCGCAGGGTGATGCCGGCGGTCTCGAAGCGCAGCGGTGTCATCGGCAGGGCGGCGCGCAACGTGTCGGAGAGCGCCGTCTCGCCCATGATGCCGCTGGCGGCGAGGTGCGGGTCATCGAACAGGTCTTCCGGGTGGGCGACGGGGGCGCAGGGAATGCGGGCGGCCCGGCAGCGCTCCAGCACCTCCGCCACCGTCATCGCGCCGAATATTCTTTCGAGTTCCGGCATGATGCGGTCGCGGGCGGCGACGCGCTGGCCGTTGGTGGCCAGCGACGGGTCGGCGCCCAGCGCCTCCAGCCCGAACTGCGCGCAGAGGCGCTGCCAGTGCTGGTCGCTGGTGACGCCGACGAAGACCTGCCCGTCGGCGGCGGTGAAGACGTCGTAGATGGCCCAGGTGATGCGCCGCGCCGTCATCGGCGGCACGCGGCTGCCGGCGATGGCGCCCGCCGCCATGTGCTGCCCCACCATGAAGGCGACGCTCTCGAACAGCGCGGCCTGCACCTTCTGCCCTTCGCCCGTCGCTTCGCGCTGCCGCAGCGCGGCGAGGATGCCGACGACGCCGAACACGCCGCCCATGATGTCCACCACCGAGGTGCCGGCGCGCAGCGGGCGGCCGGGCAGGCCGGTCATGTGGGCCAGGCCGCCCTGCATCTGCACCACCTCGTCCAGCGCCGGCAGGTCCTCATAGGGGCCGGGCAGGTAGCCCTTCAGCGCGCAGTAGACCAGGCGCGGGTTGAGGGTGCGGAGATGCTCCCAGCCCAGGCCCAGCCGCTCCATCGTGCCGGGGGCGAAGTTCTCCACCAGCACGTCGGCGGTGGGGACGAGGCGCTCCAGCACCGCCTTGCCGCGCTTGTCCTTCAGGTCCAGCGCCAAGCTGGCCTTGTTGCGGTTGTAGGTGCCGAAGAAGCCGGTGCCGAAGCCGCCCAGCCGCCGCGTCCGGTCGCCCTCCGGCGGCTCGATGCGGATGACCTCGGCGCCGAGATCGGCCAGCACCACGCCGCAGGTGGGGCCCATCACGGTGTGGCCGAAATCCAGCACCCGCAGGCCAGCCAGGGGGAGGGTGTTCATTGACACGGCTTCGTTCCGTCAGACAGAATGGCGTTCTGTCTGTAAGCATGGAGAAGCCCCGCATGCCGGTCAAGCCGGATGCGCCCGCCGAGGGGGTGGGCGCGGTGGATCGCGCCCTGTCCATCCTCTTCGCCTTCGAGCCAGGCGATGCGGGGCTGACGCTGGCGGAGCTTTCCCGCCGCACCGGTCTCTACAAGAGCACGCTGCTGCGGCTGATCGCCTCGCTGGAGCGGGCGCGGATGCTGGTGCGGCCGGGGCCGGAGGCACGCTGGCGGCTGGGCCCGGCGCTGGTGGCGCTCGGGCTGCGCGCCGAGGGCGGCACCGCCCTGCTGCGCGAGACGGTGCCGCCGGTGCTGCGCCGGCTGGTGGCGGAGACGGGGGAGAGCGCCAGCTTCTACATCCGCGAGGGCGAGGCACGGCTCTGCCTGCTGCGCGAGGAAGGCCGCCACGCGGTGCGGGACCAACTCCCGCCCGGCACGCTGCTGCCGCTCTACCGCGGCGCCGCCGGCCATGTGCTGAGCGGCGCGGCGGAAGGGCTTTCCGTCACCATCGGCGAGCGGGACCCGGAGTTGGCGGCGATCGCCGCGCCGGTGCGTGGCAGCCAGGGGCTGCTGCTCGGCGCGCTCTGCCTCTCCGGCACCGCAACGCGGCTGCGCGAGGCCCGCTACCGCGCGCCGCTGGAGGAGGCGGTCCGGCGCGAAGCGGCGGGGCTGACGGCGCTGTTGGGAGGGTGAAAGAGAAGGGTTCTTTTTTGGAAAAAAAGAACCAAAAAACTTTTGTCAGTTTGGCGGTGCGCCATCGGCCAATGAACCGCCAGACTCGAAAAGTCTTTTTGCTTCTTTTTCTTCAGAAAAAGAAGATGCCTGAAACTACTCCCGTTCCATACGCGCGACGCTCCATTGCCAGAGGCAGAGCAGCGGCGTCACCACCAGTTCCATGCCGAGGCCGAACAGCATGGCGCCGGGCGGCGTGCCCTGCACCGCCAGGCCCAGCAACCGGCCGAGCCCGCCCAGCACCACGATGACGGTCAGCAGCCGGAAGCGCGGGCCCTGCTCCTCGATGCGTGAGAGCGTGCTCCAGAAGCCCAGCCCGATGCCGAGCAGCAGGCCGGAGAGGTAGCGGTAGTGGCTGTCCAGCGCCACGGCGCGCAGCATGGGCGGCGCCTCCGAGGCCGGGAGCATGTCGAGCCCGAAGAGCAGCCCGGTGAGGCCGGCGGTGACGGGCACCACGCCGCCCAGCGCCACGGCGGCGCGCAACAGCA
>NZ_JCACVY010000051.1:0-25156 GCF_058833935.1 Roseomonas sp. TS2
GGCGAGAGGCGCTGGTTGCGGGAGGAGAGCGCAAGCCCGTCGGCGTCGCGCACCGTGGGCAGGCCGACGATCTCCAGCGGCAGGTGCAGATCCGCCACCACGCGGCGGATGACCTGGAGCTGCTGCCAGTCCTTCTCGCCGAACACCGCCACGTCGGCGCCGGTCATCATGAACAGCTTGGTGCAGACGGTGGCCACGCCGCGGAAATGGCCGGGGCGCTCATCGCCCTCCCAGCCCTCGGCCGGGCCGGCGGGCTCCACCACGGTGGCGGCGCCGGGCGGGTACATCACCGCCGGCGTGGGCATCCAGGCCAGGTCGCAGCCGGCGGCGCGCAGCTTCTCCAGGTCGCCTGCCTCGTCGCGCGGGTAGCGGGCCAGGTCCTCATGCGCCAGGAATTGCAGCGGGTTGACGAAGATGGAGGTGATGACGATCTCGGCCCGCCGCCGCGCCTCGGCCACCAGAGCCAGGTGCCCGTCATGCAGCGCCCCCATGGTGGGCACCAGCGCGATGCGCCGCCCCGCCGCCCGCCACGCGCCCGTGGCCGCACGCAGCCCTTCCAGTTCCCGCTCGACCCGCATGCGATTCCGATCCTCCCGATGATGGCCGGCCGTTCCTGGCCGGCGGCCTCTCCTGCCGCCTTCGCCCGCCCGGCGCAACCGGCGCCGCGCGGCGGCCGCCTGACGCGGGGGCCTGATGCGGTGTCTTGATGGGGCGGCTTGACGCAGGGGCCGCCGCGCGGGATCACCCCCGCCTGCCCAGGCGCGAAAGGTTCGACGATGCAGCGCGTGTTCTCCGGGATCCAGCCCTCCGGCATCCCCACCCTCGGCAACTATCTGGGTGCCATCCGCAACTGGGTGCCCATGATGGATGACCATGAGTGCATCTACTGCGTGGTGGACCTGCACGCGATCACCCAGCCCTTCGACCCGAAGACCCTGGCGCGGCAGACGCGCGAGATGGCCGCCGCCCTAATCGCCTGCGGCGTGACGCCGGACAAATGCACCCTGTTCGTGCAGAGCCATGTGCACGCCCATACGCGCCTCGCCTGGCTGTTCAACTGCGTGGCGCGCATCGGCTGGCTGAACCGCATGACGCAGTTCAAGGACAAGGCCGGCAAGGACCGCGAGAACGCCGGCGCCGGCCTCTATGTCTATCCCAACCTGATGGCGGCCGACATCCACGCCTATCACGCCACCCGCGTGCCGGTGGGCGAGGACCAGAAGCAGCACCTGGAACTGGCCAACGACATCGGCGAGAAGTTCAACCACGACTACGGCGTGGAGTTCTTCCCGCATATCGAGCCGATCATCCAGGGCGTCGCCGCGCGGGTGATGAGCCTGCGGGACGGCACCAAAAAGATGAGCAAGTCGGACCCCTCCGACCAGTCGCGCATCAACCTGACGGACGACGCGGACACCATCGCGCTCAAGATCCGCCGCGCCAAGACCGACCCCGAGCCGCTGCCGGCCGAGATGGCGGGGCTGGAGGCGCGGCCCGAGGCGCGCAACCTGGTGGGTATCCTCGCCGCCATCACCGGCACCACGCCGGACGCGGTGCTGCGCCAGCACGAGGGGCAGGGCTTCGGCACCTTCAAGGGCGTGCTGACCGACGCGCTGGTGGCGCATCTCGGCCCGATCCAGGCGGAGATGCAGCGGCTGCTGGACGACCCGGGCGCGGTGGACGCCGCGCTGCGCCAGGGCGCCGACAAGGCCGCCGCCATCGCCGAGCCGATCGTGCAGAAGGCCGAGGCGCTGGTGGGCTTCCTGCCGCGCGCCTGAAGCCGCCGCTCCTTCCGCCGCTCCCGCACCCGTGAAGCGGCGGAGGAGGGGCGGATCACAGTCCATTAACATCTTTTCCGCCATTCTCGGGTGGACGGCCGGTCCCGGCCGCGCTCAGGTTCCAGGCAGCCAGGATGGCGCGTTTTGCAGCCTGCTCTCCTGACTGCCCGAGGATGCCTCATGTCCCTCTTCTCGCCCCTGCCCGCGGAAGAGCGCCGCAGGTTGGATGCGCTGCGCGCCCTGAACCTGCTGGAGACGCCCCCCAGCGAGAGCTACGACCGCATCACGCGCCTGGCCAGCCAGATGCTGGGCGCGCCCGTGGCCGCCGTCTCGCTGACCGACAGCCACCGGCAATGGTTCAAATCCGCCATCGGCACGGCGGGCCAGGAGCTTCCGCGCCATCAGGCGCCCTGCGCCGTGGTCAGCACCTCCGGGCAGATGCTGGTGGTGCCGGACATGCTGGAGGATGAACGCTTCGCCGGCAGCCCGCTGGTGCGGGCGGGCATCCGCTTCTACGCCGGCGCACCGCTGCTGACGCGCGAGGGGCTGGGGCTCGGCGCCATGTGCGTGCTCGACACCGTCCCGCGCGAGATCTCCCCCGCCGAGATGCAGTCTCTCACCGACCTCGCCGCCATGGTGATGGCGCAGGTGGAGCTGGAGCACGCCTTCGGCCGCATCGACCCGGTGAGCGGCCTGCCCAACCGGCTGCAGTTCCTCGACGAGTTCGCCGCCCGCCCGGTGGTGGAGGCGGCGGCGTACGGGGTGGCGCTGATGGTGGACCTCTCCCATTCCAGCCAGTTCGGCCAGGCGGTGACGGTGCTGGGGCCGGCCTATGTGGAGGCGGTGGCGCGGCATGGCGCCGAGGTGCTGGTGCGCACCCTGGGCGGCCGCAACGGGCTGTACCATATCGGCGGCTGCGCCTTCCTGGCGCTGCTGGAAGCCACCCGCCCGGGGGGGTGGCAGCAGGCGGTGGCGGCGCTGGAGGAGGCCTTCGCGGCACCCGTGCCCTTCGGCGAGGTGCCGGTGAAGGCCACGCCCACCTTCGGCATCGCCACGTTCCAGCCCGGCCAGGGCAGCGCGGACGATGTGCTGCACGCCGCGGCCAGCGCCGCCGATGAGGCCCGCAGCGCCGGCAGCGGCGCCTCCCTCTACAGCGCCGACAGCCACGCGCGCAGCCGCCGCCGCCTGCGCCTGCTGGCCGATCTGGTGCCTGCCCTGGCGGCGCCGGACTCACTCAGCCTGATGTTTCAGCCACGCATCGAGATCGCCGGCGGCGCCTGCCAGGGCGCCGAGGCGCTGCTGCGGTGGTGCCATCCGGAGCTGGGCGCCATCTCGCCCGGCGAGTTCATCCCGCTGGTCGAGCAGACGGCGCTGACGCAGCCGGTGACGCGGTGGGTCATCCGCCGCGCCGCCGCGCAACTCGCCGCGCTGCGGCGGGACGTGCTTGGCCTGCGTCTCTCGGTGAACGTCTCGGCGTTGAACCTGGCCGAGCCGGATTTCACGCGGCACCTGATGGAGGCGCTCGAGGAGCATGGGCTGGAGCCGCAGGCGCTGGAGCTGGAATTCACCGAGAGCGCGCTGATGCGCAACGGCGACGCGGCGCTGGCCCAGCTGCGGGCGCTGCGGGCGGTGGGGGTGGATATCGCCATCGACGATTTCGGCACCGGCTACAGCACCTTCTCCTATCTGCAGACCCTGCCCGCCAACATCGTCAAGCTGGACCAGTCCTTCATCCGCGGCCTGTCCGCCAGCGCGCGGGACCAGCGGCTGGTAGCCACCATGATCCAGCTGGCGCACGACCTCGGCCACCGCGTCGTGGCCGAGGGGGTGGAGGACCAGGCGGCGCTCGACTTCCTGGCCGGGCATGGCTGCGAGGAGGCGCAGGGCTACCTCATCGCCCGCCCCATGGCCGAGCCGGCGCTGCGCGACTGGCTGCGCGCCGGCGTCCGCGCCGCCGCCTGAGGCCGCGCCTCAGGCGGGCAGCAGCAACGTCGCCGCCGCCTGGGCGGCGATTCCCTCGCCGCGCCCGGTGAAGCCGAGCCGCTCGGTGGTGGTGGCCTTCACCGAGACGCGGTCCACGGCAATGCCCATCAGCTCCGCCAGCCGCGCCCGCATGGCATCGGCGTGCGGGCCGATCTTCGGGCGCTCGCAAATCAGCGTCACGTCCGTATGGGTGATGATGCCGCCGCGCGCCGCCACGCGGCCGGCGGCGTGGCGCAGGAAGCGGGCGCTGTCGGCATCCTTCCACTCCGCCTCGCTGGGCGGGAAGTGGCGGCCGATATCGCCCTCGGCCAGCGCGCCGTAGATGGCGTCGCACAGCGCGTGCAGGCCGACATCGGCGTCCGAATGCCCGTCCAGCCCCAGCGGGTGCGGGATGGTCAGGCCGCACAGCACGAGGGGGCGGCCCTCCACCAGCCGGTGCACGTCGAAGCCGGTGCCCATGGCGGGCAGGTAGCGCGGCAGCAAGGCGGCCTCGGCGCGGGCCAGGTCCTCGGGGTAGGTCACTTTCAGGTTGCTCTCCGATCCGGGCAGCAGGGCCACTTGCAGCCCGGCCGCCTCCAGCAGGGCGGCGTCGTCGGTGGCTTCTTCGCGCGCGGCGCGGTGCGCGTCCAGCAGCGCGGCGTAGCGGAAGGCCTGCGGCGTCTGCGCCCGGTAGAGGCCGGCGCGCGGCACGGTGCGCAGCACCCGCCCGCCCGCGCCCACCTTCAGCGTGTCGCTCACCGGCTGGGCGGGGATGGCGCCCATCAGGTCCTGCGGCACCTCGGCGGCCAGGGCGCCGAGCAGCGCCGCCACCGTGCCGCGCGGCACCACGGGCCGGGCCGCGTCATGCACTAGCACGATCCGGGGCGGATCGGCGGCCAGCGATTCGAGGCCGCGCCGCACGCTTTCCTGCCGCGTCGCGCCGCCGGTGACGGGCGGCAGGCAGGGCAGGCCGGCGAGCAGGGCGGACACCGCCTCCGCCTCGCCCTCCGGCACCACGGGGAGGAGGGCGTCCACGCCGCCATCGGCCAGTAGGGCCTCGGCGGCGTGGCGCAGCACGGGGCGGCCGAACAAGGGGAGGTACTGCTTCGGCACGTCGGCACCGAAGCGGCTGCCACGGCCGGCGGCCATCAGGAGGGCGATCACACGCATGGCGCGGACCCTAGCCGCAGTGGCGCCCGGCGCCCAGGGGGGCGTGGGCGCGGTTGGGGCTCAGCGGCCGCCGGCGGGCGGCAGGTCCGGCGCGCCGGCGGGGGTGGGGGCCTGCTCCAGCCGGGCGATCATGGCCTTCATCTCGCCGATCTCCCGGCGCTGCGCGTCGATGATGGCATCGGCCAGGGCGCGCACCTCCGGGTCGCGGATATGGGCGCGCTCGCTGGTCATGATGGCGATGGAATGGTGCGGGATCATCGCCTTCATGTAGGAGAGGTCGTCCACCGTGGCCTGGCTGCGCACCATCCAGAGCGAGCCGGCGAAGACCAGCGCCGCCCCGGCCAGGATGCCGGCATTGGCCGCCCGGCTGCGGTACATGCCCAGCATGAAGAGCAGCATGACGATGGCCATGGTGGCGCCCATCAGCAGCGCCATCCAGCCCCGCGTCTGGCTGAAGAACACATGATCCAGCGCATAGGTGTTCAGGTACATCAGGCCGAACATCACGATGGTGGAGGTGACGATCATCGCGGCGAAGCGGGCATAGCTCATCGCGCGGCTCCTTCTCGGGGCGGGGGATGCCCTTGCAACGCCGCCTGCGGGCGCGGGATGCGGCCGGCATTGCCCTGCGCCGGGCGCATGGCCGGGTTTTGCCCCCCTGCTGGGCGGTTGCGCATGGACGCCAGCGGGTTACGCCACTAGATTGCCCAAATCATGAGCATCGCCCCCACCTCCTCCCCGGCGACCACGCCGCGCCTGCGGCCGATCATGGTCGGGCCGATCCGCATCGATGCGCCGGTGATCCTGGCGCCCATGTCCGGCGTCACGGACCTGCCCTTCCGCCGGCTCTGCCGCGAATTGCAGGCGCCGATGGTGGTGAGCGAGATGATCGCCAGCCAGGCCATGGTGCGCGAGAACCGGCAGACGCTGAAGATGGCCGAGGTGGACGGATTCGGCGGCCCGACCAGCGTGCAGCTGGCCGGCTGCGACCCGGCGGTGATGGCCGAGGCGGCGAAGCTGGCGGTGGACCACGGCGCCGCCATCGTCGACATCAATTTCGGCTGCCCGGTGAAGAAGGTGGCGATCGGCCAGCAGGCCGGCAGCGCGCTGATGCGCGACGAGATCGGCGCCGCCCGCATCCTGGAGGCGGTGGTGAAGGCCGTGCCCGGCCCGGTGACGCTGAAGATGCGCATGGGCTGGGACCACAACAGCCTCAACGCCCCGCGCCTGGCGAAGATCGCCGAGGAATGCGGCATCCGGCTGGTGACGGTGCACGGCCGCACCCGGCAGATGCTCTACACCGGCACCGCCGACTGGGCCTTTGTGGCCAAGGTGAAGCAGGCGGTCTCCATCCCCGTCATCGTCAATGGCGACATCCTGACGCCGGAGCACGCCGCTGAGGCGCTGCGCCAGTCCGGCGCCGATGGCGTGATGATCGGGCGCGGCTGCTATGGCCGGCCCTGGCTGCTGGCCCGCACCGCCGCCCACCTGACCGGCGCCGATCCGCTGCCCGAGCCCGACCTCGCGGCCCAGTACGACATCGTGCTGCGCCACTACCGGGCGATGCTGGAGCACCATGGCAGCCACCCCGGCGTGCGCCTCGCCCGCAAGCACCTGGCCTGGTATTCCAAGGGCCTGCCCGGCTCGGCCGAGTTCCGCGTGAAGGTGAACCAGGCCGAGACGCAGGCCGCGGCCGAGGCGCTGCTGGCGGAGTTCTACCTGCCGCTGATCGAGCAGGGGGTGGAGGCGGTGCGCGACACCTACCGCGAGGCGGGCGCGGAGTCGGGGATGGATTCCCTGGCCGCATGAGCGCCGCCATGACGGGCACGGCCCCCCGCCGCCCGGCCGCGCCGGCAGCATCCCCGGCCAACCCGCCGGCCACCTCGCCGGCCCCTCTGGCGGCCGCCGCCGAGAGCCGGCCGCTGCCGGATTCCCTGGCGCTGCTCTCCGCCCTGCCGGTGCCCATGGTGGTGCTGGACGAGGCGGAGCGCTTCCGCTTCGCCAACCCGGCGGCCGAGCAGTTCTTCCAGCTCTCCGCCGGCACCCTGGCGCAGATGAAGCTCTCCGACCTGATCCCGCCCGACAGCCGGCTCTTTGCGCTGGTGGGCCAGGTGCGGGTGCTGGACGCGCCGGTCTCCGACCACGACCTGACGCTGGAGAGCCCGCGCCTGCACCGCACCGGCGTCGCCGCCCATGGCGCGCCGCTGCCGGAGATGCCCGGCGCCGTGGTGCTGACGCTGCAGGATGGCAGCAAGGCGCAGCGGCTGGACCGGCAGCTCAACTTCCGCGGCGCGGCGCGCGGCGCCTCCGCCATGGCGGAGATGCTGGCGCATGAGGTGAAGAACCCGCTGAGCGGCATCCGCGGCGCCGCGCAGCTGCTGGAGCAGTCCGCCAGCGAGGCGGACCGCGAGCTGTGCACCCTGATCCAGGACGAGGCGGACCGCATCCGCACCCTGGTCGAGAAGATGGAGATGTTCTCCGAGCGCCCGGTGGAGCGCGCGGCTGTGAACATCCACGAGGTGCTGGACCATGTGCGGCGCATCGCCGCGCGCGGCTTCGCCAGCCACCTGCGCATCACCGAGGATTACGACCCCTCGCTGCCCGCCGTGCTCGGCAACCGCGACCTGCTGGTGCAGATCCTGCTCAACCTGGTGAAGAACGCGGCTGAGGCGGTGGACCCGCAGGGCGGCGAGATCCATCTCTCCACCGCCTATCACCATGGGGTGCGCATCGCCATCCCGGGCTCGCGCGAGCGGGTGCACGTGCCGCTGCAGGTGAGCGTGCGCGACAACGGTCCCGGCATCCCGGAGGAGGTGGCCTCCACCCTGTGGGAGCCCTTCGTCACCACCAAGCGGGGCGGGCAGGGGCTGGGCCTCGCGCTGGTGGCCAAGCTGGTGGCCGACATGGGCGCGCTGATCGAGTGCGATACGCGGCCCGGCCGCACCGTCTTCCGCATCTCCCTGCCGATGTGCCCCGCCGACCTTCCCGCCCCGCGCAAGATCCGAGACGAATGACCGACTCACGCACCATCCTCGTGGCCGATGACGACCGGGCCATCCGCACCGTGCTCTCCCAGGCGCTCGGGCGCGCCGGTTACACCGTCCGGGCCACCTCCTCCGCCGCCACGCTGTGGCGCTGGGTGGAGGAGGGGGCCGGCGACCTCGTCATCACCGATGTCGTCATGCCGGACGAGAACGGGCTGGACCTGGTGCCGCGCATCCGGCGCGTGCGGCCGGAGCTGCGCGTGGTGGTGATGTCCGCCCAGTCCACCTTCATGACGGCGGTGAAGGCGGCGCAGCGCGGCGCCTTCGAGTACCTGCCCAAGCCCTTCGACCTGAAGGAGCTGCTGGCCGTGGTCGCCCGCGCGCTGACCGCGCCCGCCGTGGCCGTGCCGGCCGCGGCGGAGGACGAGGAGGAGCGGCTGCCGCTGGTCGGGCGCAGCCCGGCCATGCAGGAGATCTACCGCACCGTCGCGCGGCTGACGACGACCGACCTGACGGTGATGATCACCGGCGAGAGCGGCACCGGCAAGGAGCTGGTGGCGCGCGCCCTGCACGACTATGGCCGCCGCCGCACCGGGCCGTTCGTGGCCATCAACATGGCCGCCATCCCGCGCGAGCTGATCGAGAGCGAACTGTTCGGGCATGAGCGGGGCGCCTTCACCGGGGCGCTGGCGCGCGGCGTCGGCCGCTTCGAGCAGGCGGCGGGCGGCACGCTGTTCCTCGACGAGATCGGCGACATGCCGGCCGAGGCGCAGACCCGGCTGCTGCGCGTGCTGCAGGAGGGGGAGTTCACCACCGTCGGCGGCCGCAACCCGATCAAGGCCAATGTCCGCATCGTGGCGGCGACGCACCGCGACCTGCGGCAGTCGATCCGCAGCGGCATGTTCCGCGAGGACCTGTTCTACCGGCTCAACGTGGTGCCCATCCGCCTGCCGCCGCTGCGCGAGCGGATCGAGGACATACCGCTGCTGGCGCGCCACTTCCTGGACCGCGCCAAATCCGCCGGCCTGCCCTCCAAGCAGCTCGACCAGGGGGCGGTGGACCGGCTGCGGCAGCATGCCTGGCCCGGCAATGCCCGCGAGCTGGAGAATTTGATGCGGCGCCTCGCGGCGCTGTATCCGCAGGAGGTGATCGGTGCCGATGCCGTGGCCGCCGAGCTGGCCGAGGCGGAGCCGCTGGCCGAGCTGGAGCTTCGCACGCCGGAGACGCTGGAGCAGGCGGTGGAGCGCCACCTCTCCTCCTTCGTCGCCGCGCAGAAGGACGGGCTGCCGGTGCGCGACCTCTATGAGCGGGTGCTGGCCGAGGTGGAGCGGCCGCTGCTGCGCCTCGCCCTGGCCGCCACGCGCGGCAACCAGATCAAGGCCGCCGCCATGCTCGGCCTCAACCGCAACACCCTGCGCAAGAAGATCCGCGAGCTGGACCTGCCCGTGGTGCGCGGCCTGTCGTGAGCGACACGTCCTCCCGCCCCGGGCGCGGGGGGGAGGGCCAGCCTCCCTCCCAGCCGGCGCCGAGGCCCTCCTGGGCGCGGCGGCTGATGGACCTGCTGTTCGGCCGCGCCATGACGCTCGGTCTGGCCGTCGGCGCCCTGCTGCTCGGCATCGGCACCTTCACCCTGCTCTCCGGTGGCAGCCCCTTCGGGCCCACGCGGCCGGGGCAGGTGGTGGCCATGGTGCTGATCAACGCCGCCTTCCTGCTGCTGCTGCTCGTCTCGCTCACGGCCCGGCTGGTGCGGATGTGGGCGGAGCGGCGGCGCGGCTCGGCCGGCTCCCGCCTGCATGTGCGGCTGGTCATGCTGTTCAGCGTGGTGGCGGTGGTGCCGGCGCTGCTGGTGGCCACCTTCGCCGCCGTGTTCTTCAACCTCGGCATCCAGGCCTGGTTCAGCGACCGCGTGCGCGAAACGCTGGAGGCCAGCCTCGTCGCCTCCCGCGCCTATCTGGACGAGCACCGCAACACCATCCGCGCCGACGCGCTGGCCATGGCCGCCGACCTCAACCGCAACGGCCGCCTGCTGGACGACAACCAGTATGTCTTCGCCCGCATCCTGGCCAGCCACACGGCGCTGCGCGGCCTGACGGAATCGATCGTCTTCGAGCCGGTGCTGAACCGCGTGGTGAGCCATGCCGGGCTGACCACCACCGCCGTGCTCAGCCCGCTGCCCGCCTGGGCCATGGAGGTGGCGCGCAGCGGCGAGGTGGCGGTGCTGCCGGGCGAGACGGAGGAGGGGCGGGTGCGCGCCCTCGTCGAGCTGGATATCGGCCCCGGGCTGATGCTGCTGATCGGCCGGCCCGTCGATCCGGGCGTCATCGAGCACATGCAGCGCACCGAGCTGGCCTTCCAGCAATACGACCAGCTCGACCGCAACCGTTCCGGCCTGCAGGTCACCTTCGCGATGATCTTCGCCATCGCCGCGCTGCTGGTGCTGATGGCGGCGGTGCTGATCGGCCTGGTCATCGCCAACCAGATCGCCCGCCCGCTTTCCCGCCTCATCGTGGCGGCGGAGCGGGTGCGCGGCGGCGACCTCTCGGTGCGCGTCATCGAGGGGCAGGGGGATGACGAGGTCGGCTCCCTCAGCCGCGCCTTCAACCGCATGACCAACCAGCTCGCCGCCCAGCGCAGCGAGCTGATGGAGGCCTACCGGCAGATCGACGAGCGGCGCCGCTTCACCGAGACGGTGCTCTCCGGCGTCTCGGCCGGCGTGGTGGGGCTGGACATCGAGGGCCGCATCAACCTGCCCAACCGCCGCGCCGGCGAGCTGCTGGGGCTGGACCTGGAGAACGAGCTGGGCGTGCCGCTGGTGCAGGTGGCGCCGGAATTCGCGCCGCTGCTGGAGCCGGTGCTGGCGGCGCCGGACCGGCCGCGCATGGGCGAGATCCGCATCGGCCCCGCCAGCGAGCGGCGCACCCTGATGGCCCGCATCGGCGCCGAGACGCAGCGCGGCGAGGTGGTGGGCTTCGTCGTCACCTTCGACGACATCACGGAGCTGCTCTCGGCCCAGCGCAAGGCGGCGTGGTCCGACGTGGCGCGGCGCATCGCGCACGAGATCAAGAACCCGCTCACCCCGATCCAGCTCTCCGCCGAGCGGCTGAAGCGCCGCTACCTGAAGGAGATCCAGTCCGACCCCGAGACCTTCAAGGCCTGCACCGACACCATCGTGCGGCAGGTGGGGGATATCGGGCGGATGGTGGACGAGTTCTCCGCCTTCGCGCGCATGCCGCAGCCGGTGATCCGCCCCGAGCCGCTGGCGCAGGTGGCGCGGGAGGCGCTGATCCTGCAGCAGAACGCGCATCACGATTTCGTCTACACCACCCGCATCCCGGAGGATCTGCCGCGCGTGCCCTGCGACCGGCGGCTGATCGGCCAGGCGCTGACCAACCTCCTCGCCAACGCCGCCGATGCCGTCGCCGCCCGCCTCCAGGCCGAGGCGGCGGAGGGGCTGGAGCCCGCTCCGGGTGCCATCATCCTGTCGGTGGAGCCGCAGGGGGAGTGGGTGACGCTGGCGGTGGAGGACAATGGCGTCGGCCTGCCGCAGGGGGAGGAGCGGGAGCGGCTCACGGAACCGTATGTGACACATAAACCAAAAGGGACCGGCCTTGGTCTTGCCATAGTCAAGAAGATCATGGAGGACCATGGCGGACGGCTGTTGCTGGCCGAGCGGGAGGCAACGAAGGACGGCGTCGTGCGTGGTACCCGTGCGGCGCTGGTGCTGCCCCTGCGCGGTGTGCCGGAGGATCCCGGGACGGACATGGCAGGAAAGACTACGGAGATGCAACGGCATGGCGCATGATATCCTGATCGTCGATGACGAGCCGGACATCCGTGCGCTGATCGAGGGTATCCTGTCGGACGAGGGCTACGACACCCGCGTCGCGCAGAATTCGGACAGCGCTCTGGCGGCTTTCCGCGCCCGCCGGCCCAACCTCGTCATCCTCGACATCTGGCTGCAGAATTCGCGCCTCGACGGGCTCGGCATCCTGGAAGCGATGCAGCGCGAGGAGCCGCAGGTGCCGGTGGTGATGATCTCCGGCCACGGCACCATCGAGACTGCGGTGCAGGCGATCCAGCAGGGCGCCTACGACTTCATCGAGAAGCCCTTCAAGTCCGACCGGCTGATCCTGATCGCCGAGCGGGCGCTGGAGGCGGCGCGCCTCAAGCGCGAGGTGAGCGAGCTGAAGCTGCGCGCCGGCCCGGAGACGGAGCTGCTCGGCAGTTCCTCGCTGATCGGCCAGCTGCGCGGCGCCATCGACCGCGTGGCGCCCACCGGCAGCCGGGTGCTGATCTCGGGCCCCGCCGGCGCCGGCAAGGAGGTGGCGGCGCGGATGATCCATGCCCGCTCCCGCCGCGCCAACGAGCCCTTCGTCGCGCTGAACTGCGCCACGCTGAACCCGGGCCGCTTCGAGGAGGAGCTGTTCGGCGTCGAGGCCGGGCCGGATGGCGCGCCACGCCGCGCCGGCGTGCTGGAGCGCGCCCATGGCGGCACGCTGCTGCTGGACGAGGTGGCGGACATGCCGCTGGAGACCCAGGGCAAGATCGTCCGCGCGCTGCAGGAGCAGGGCTTCGAGCGCGTCGGCGGCGCCACGCGGGTGAAGGTGGATGTGCGCGTGCTGGCCACCACCAACCGCGACCTCTCCGCCGAGATCGCCGCCGGGCGTTTCCGCGAGGATCTCTACTACCGCCTCGCCGTGGTGCCGCTGCGCGTGCCCTCGCTGCGCGAGCGGCGGGAGGACGTGCCGGCGCTGGCGCGGCACTTCATGGCCCGCTCGGCCGAGACCTCCGGCGTGCCGGCGCGCGAGCTGTCCGAGGACGTGCTGGCGGCGATGCAGGCCTATGACTGGCCCGGCAATGTGCGCCAGCTGCGCAACCTGGTGGACTGGCTGCTGATCATGGCGCCGGGCGGCCCCGGCGAGCCGATCCGCCCGGAGATGCTGCCGCCCGAGGTGGGCTCGGCCGCGCCCGCCGCGCTGAAGCTCGACCGCTCCTCCGAGATCATGACCCTGCCGCTGCGCGAGGCGCGGGAGTTGTTCGAGCGGCAGTACCTGGAGGCGCAGCTGCTGCGCTTCGGCGGCAACATCAGCCGCACGGCGAACTTCGTCGGCATGGAGCGCAGCGCGCTGCACCGCAAGCTGAAGTTCCTGGGCGTGCAGGCCGAGGACCGCGCCGCGCCGGCCTGAGGCGAGACGGCGTGGCGGGGCCGGGGAGGGGTGCCTTCCCGGCTTTTTTGCGCCCTGCGCCCATTGCCGCGCCGCGCCGATGGCGCGAAGCTGCGCCCCTCCTGCGAACCACGAGGAAGAGAGTCAGGGCATGTCCCGCATCGCCTATGTCAACGGCCGCTACGTCCAGCAGCGCGAGGCCAGCGTGAATGTCGAGGATCGCGGCTACCAGTTCGGCGATGGCATCTACGAGGTGGTCCATCTCTACAATGGCCGCTTCGTCGACGAGGACCGGCACCTGGACCGGCTGGAGCGCTCGCTGCGCGAGATCCGCCTGCCGATGCCGCTGACGCGCCAAGCGCTTTCCCACGTGCTGCAGGAGGTGGCGCGCCGCAACCGCGTGACCGAGGGGCTGCTCTACATGCAGGTGACGCGCGGCGTGGCGCGGCGCGACCACCCGTTCCCGGCCAGGCCCGTGCCGCCGGCGCTGGTCGTCACCGTCAAGCGCATCGCGCCCTATCCGGCGAGCGTGGACAACTGGGGCGCGGCGGCGATCACCATGCCCGACCTGCGCTGGGCGCGGCGGGACATCAAGAGCATCAACCTGCTGCCCAACGTGCTGGCCCGCCAGGCGGCGCGCGAGCAGGGCGCGGTGGAGGCCATCCTGTTCGAGGAGGCCACCGGCGTCGTCACCGAGGGCGCCGCCACCAGCTTCTGGATCGTCGACGAGCACGGCACCATCCGCACCCGCCCGCTCTCGCACGACATTCTGCCCGGCTGCACCCGCGGCGCGCTGATGGCCGAGCTGAAGGAGGCCGGCATCGGCTTCTCCGAGGCGCCCTTCACGCTGGAGGAGATGCGCCGCGCACGGGAGGCCTTCATCACCTCCGCCACCTCCTTCGTGAAGCCGATCGTCAGGATCGACGGGCAGGATGTGGGCGACGGCAAGCCCGGCCCGGTGGTGCGCCAGCTCTTCGACATCTTCGCGCGCCATGTGAAGGGCGCGGTGAAGAACGCGGCGTGAGCCAGGCCCCGCTGCCCCGCCCGCGGGCGATCCTGTGGGACTGGGACAACACGCTGGTCGATGCCTGGGCCGGCGTGCAGGCGGGGATGAACGCCGCGCTGCGCGGCTTCGGCCTGCCGGAATGGAGCCGGGAGGAGGTGCGGGCGCGCGCCCGCCTCTCGCTCCGTGAATCCTTCCCCGCCATCTTCGGCGCCGAGTGGGAGCGGGCGCGGGAGTTGTTCTACGCCGAGGTGCGGGCCCGCCACCTGGAGGTGCTGATCCCGCTCGCCGGCACGCCGGAGGCGCTGGAGGCCGCGGGCCCCTGGCCGCTCGGCATCGTCTCCAACAAGCAGGGGCCGATCCTGCGGGCGGAGGCGGCGCATCTGGGCTGGGCGGCGCGCTTCGGCGCCGTGGTGGGGGCGGGGGATGCCGTGGCGGACAAGCCGGCCGCGGCACCCGTGCTGCTGGCGCTGGAGCGTCTTGGCGTGGCGCCGGGGCCGGAAGTCTGGTTCATCGGCGATACGGGGGTGGACATGCAGGCGGCGCGGGCCGCCGGCTGCTCCGCCGTGCTGCTGGGCGATGCCGCGCATGATGGCGGCGTGGCCGCTCTGGCACCCGATGCCCTCTTTACAGACGGCCATGCGCTCGCCAGATGTCTACGCGGCCTTGCCAAAACCCCCCTCCCTGCGTGATCTTGCGGGCGAACCGACAGGCACACCGCCTGCCGGGGCGGAGCCCCATGCCAGGGTGAAGGCCGGCACAACGCCGCCCGCCCAAAGGTGGCTCGCCAAGAAAAAGAAGGACCGAGCCCATGGCCGCCGAGAAGTCCCAGAATGTTCAGGATGTCTTCCTGAACCATGTCCGCAAGAGCAAGACGCCGGTGACCATCTTTCTGGTCAATGGCGTGAAGCTGCAGGGCATCATCACCTGGTTCGACAATTTCTCCGTCCTGCTGCGCCGGGACGGTCACACCCAGCTGGTCTACAAGCACGCCATTAGCACCGTCATGCCGGGCGCGCCGATCATGCTGTTCGATGCCGCAGCGGCCGGCTCCGGTGCCACCCAGGGCGCTCCCGCCCAGGGCGGCTCCGTGGCCGTGACGCGTGAAGGCACCATGACATTGCAACGTGAGGTCAATCCTGTCGGCTCCTCCGACTGAGAACAACGCGGCGACGGGCGGCAAGCCCACCCTCGCCGCGGTTCTGCTGCCTTTCGAACGCCCGACGCGCCCTGGCGGCGCCGAGGGCATTGTGCCCTTTCCCGAGGCCCGTGCCGCCAGCCGTGCGGCCGAGGCACGGCTGGCCGAGGCCGTCGGCCTCGCCGCCTCGATCGGGCTGACCATCGTGCACAGCGCGGTGTTCCCGCTGCGCGCCCGCCGCCCCGCCACGCTGCTGGGCGAGGGGCAGGTGGAGATGGCGCGCGAAGCCATCGACGAGCACCAGATCGGCGTCGTCGTCGTCGATGCCGCGCTGAGCCCCGTGCAGCAGCGCAACCTGGAGCGCGCCTGGGGCTGCAAGGTGATCGACCGCACCGGGCTGATCCTGGAGATCTTCGGCGAGCGCGCCCGCACGCGCGAGGGCTCGCTGCAGGTCGAGCTGGCGCATCTGGAATACCAGCGCACCCGCCTCGTCCGCTCCTGGACACACCTTGAGCGGCAGCGCGGCGGCTTCGGCTTCCTCGGCGGCCCGGGCGAGAGCCAGATCGAGATCGACCGCCGGCTGATCGGCGAGCGGATCGTCAAGCTCAAGCGCGAGCTGGAGCAGGTGCGGCGCACCCGTGGCCTGCACCGCGCGGCGCGCACCCGCGTGCCGTTCCCGGTGGTGGCGCTGGTGGGCTACACCAATGCCGGCAAGTCCACGCTGTTCAATGCGCTGACCGGCGCCGGCGTCTTCGCGCAGGACCAGCTCTTCGCGACGCTGGACCCGACCATGCGGGCCATCCGGCTGCCCTCGGGCCGCACGGTGATCCTGTCCGACACGGTGGGCTTCATCAGCGACCTGCCGACGCAGCTCATCGAGGCGTTCCGCGCCACGCTGGAGGAGGTGGCCTCGGCCGACATCATCCTGCATGTGCGGGACGTGGCGCACCCGGACACCAGCGCCCAGCGGGCCGACGTCATGGGCGTGCTGAACGAGATGGCCACCGGCCCCGACCCGGCGCTGGACGAGAACTGGCCCGCCCGCACCATCGAGGTGCTGAACAAGGCCGACCTGCTGGGCGGCGTGGCGGATGTGCCGGGGGCGGACGATGCCACCTCGGTCGCCGTCTCGGCGCTGACGGGGGAGGGGCTGGAGGCGCTGCGCGCGGCGCTCGACGCCCGGCTGGCGGCGGGGATGGAGACGGTGGACTACACCCTCCCCACCACCGACGGCGCCCGGCTGGCCTGGCTCTACCAGCATGGCGAGGTGCTGACGCGCGAGGATGGGGAGGCGAGCATCCGCCTCAGCGTCCGCCTGACCCCCACTGACCGTGCCCGCTTCGAGCAGCAGAACTGACCGCGACAGGGAATAGAATGCGCTTCAACGAACGGATGGCGACCGAGATCGCCACCCTGCTGCGTGACGCCGCGCTGGCCGAGATCAAGCCGCGCTTCCGCCGCCTGGCGAGCGGCGCCATCCGCGCCAAGAGCAGCGCCACGGACCTGGTGACGGATGCGGACGAGGCGGCGGAGCGGGTCATCACCGCTGCCCTGACCGAGCGCTTCCCCGGCTGCGTGGTGGTGGGGGAGGAGGCCTGCGCCGCCGACCCCGCCGTGCTGGGCCGGCTGGCCGGGGCGGACCTCGCCTTCGTGGTGGACCCGGTGGACGGCACCGCGAACTTCGCTGCCGGCGTGCCGCTGTTCGGCTGCATGGCGGCCGCCGTGGTGAAGGGCGAGGTCGTCGCCGCCTGGATCCACGACCCGATGGGCGACGACACCGCCATCGCGCTGCGCGGCGAGGGCGCCTGGATCGAGGCGCCGGACGGGCACCGCACGGATCTGCGCGTGGCGGCACCGGTGCCGGTGAACCAGATGATCGCCGGCGTCTCCTGGACCTATATCGCCGAGCCGGTGCGCTCGCAGCTGACGGCGCGGCTGCCGCGCTTCGCCGGCGGGGTGCAGTTCCGCTGCGCCGCGCATGAGTACCGGCTGGTGGCCAGCGGCAACGCGCATGTGGTGGTCTACAACAAGCTGATGCCCTGGGACCACCTGCCGGGCTGGCTGCTGCACCGCGAGGCCGGCGGCTACAGCGCCCGCTTCGACGGCAGCGAGTACCGCCCCGAGCACACCGCCGGCGGCCTCATCGCCGCGCCGGACAAGGCGAGCTGGGGCGCGGTCCGAGAGGCGCTGTTCGGCGCCTGACGGCGGGAGGGGCGCGCCAGCGCCCCTTCCTCAGCCTCCGGCCTGCTTCACCTGCTGCCAGAGCGCCTCCATGCGCTCCAGCCCGGCATCGGCCGGGCTCTGGCCCTGGGCCGCGAGGCGGCTCTCCACCGCGTTGAAGCGGCGCTCGAACTTGGCGTTGGCGCCGCGCAGGCAGGCCTCGGGGTCGAGGTCCAGCTTGCGGGCGAGGTTGGCCAGCACGAAGAGCATGTCGCCGAGCTCGTCCGCCAGCCGGGCGCGATCGGCGCCGGGCAGCTCGGCCCGCAGCTCGGCGGTTTCCTCGGCCAGCTTGTCCAGCACCGCCTCGGCATCCGGCCAGTCGAAGCCGACGCGGCCGGCGCGGCGGGTCAGCTTGGCGGCGCGGGTCAGGGCGGGCAGGGCGGTGGGGATGCCGGCCAGGGTGCCGGTCTCGGCGCGGGCGGCGCGCTCGGCCTGCTTCTGCACCTCCCAGGCCTGCACCTGGCCTTCCGTGTCACGCGCCGCGGCCTCGCCGAAGACATGCGGATGGCGGCGGATCATCTTCTCCGAAATGGTGTCGGCCACCGCCGTGAAGTCGAAGGCGCCGGCCTCGCGCGCCATCTGCGCGTGATAGACGACCTGGAACAGCAGATCGCCCAGCTCGTCCTGCAGCGCCGGCATGTCGGCGCGCTGGATGGCATCCGCCACCTCATAGGCCTCCTCGATGGTGTAGGGCGCGATCGAGGCGAAGTCCTGCTCCCGGTCCCAGGGGCAGCCATCGGGGGCGCGCAGCCGGGCCATGATGGAGAGGAGGCGGTTCAGCGCGGCGGAGGCGTCATCCAAGGCGGGAATCCTCGTCGGCAGGGTGGTTCACGCAAAACGTATAAGGAAGATTATGACAATTCTCAGGAGGCCAGGACATCGAGGATCAACCCGTCATGCGCAGCCTCAATCCCCTCAGGCAGGTTCTGTCCAAGCCAGGACCAGTCGAGGTCATGCCCCATATGCGTCAACACCGTCCGGCGTGGGCGCAGCCTCTCCACCCACTCCCGAACAAGGTCCAGATGCGCATGCACCGCATGCGGCCGGCGCTGGAAGCAGCCCACCACCCAGGTGTCGAGACCGTGCAACTGCTCCAGGCTCTCCTCCGGCATCCGCACCACGTCCGTGGAATAGGCGAAGTTGCCGATGCGCAGCCCGAGCGTCTCCATCACCTTGTGGTCCTGGCGGTAGAGCTGCACGGGCAGCCCCGCCGCCTCCACCACCTGGCCGGGCCGCACCGGGATCGGCGTCAGCGCCGGGCGGAAGAAGGCCGGCGGCGTCGGTGCGCGGAAGGCATAGTCGAAGCGGGCCTTCAGCTCCTCCAGGGTGATCTCGGTGGCATAGACCGGGATGGCCGCGCCGATCGCCCGGTTGAGCGGCCGGAACTCGTCGAGCCCCATGATGTGGTCGGCATGTCCATGGGTGACGAGCAGCGCATCCACCCGGCCGATGCGGTTGGCCAGGAGCTGGTTGCGCAGGTCCGGCCCGGCGTCGATCAGCAGCCGCTGCCCATCCGGCGCCTCGATCAGGATGGAGGAACGGCCGCGGCGGTTGCGCGGCTCGGCGGGGTCGCAAGCGCCCCAATCGCCCGCGCCATCCGGGCCGCCCAGCATCGGCACCCCCGCCGAGCCGCCGCAGCCGAGGATGGTAACCTTCAAGTTCAAGCTCCTACGCAGCCTTCTTGAACAGGCGGCGGAAATTGGCCGTGGTGCTCTCGGCCATCGCTTCGGGGCTCAGCCCGCGCACCTCGGCCAGCACGCGGGCGGTGTGCGGCACGTAGGAGGGTTCGTTGCGCTTGCCGCGATAGGGCGCCGGCGCCAGATACGGGCTGTCCGTCTCCACCAGCAGCCGGTCCGCCGGCATGTCGCGCGCGATGTCGCGGATCTCCTGGGACTTCGGGAAGGTCAGGATGCCGGAGAAGGACAGGTATCCGCCCATTTCAACCGCTTCCTCGGCCAGCTTGCGGCTGGAGCTGAAGCAGTGGAGCAGGAAGTCGAACGGCCCGTCAGCGCGCTCCTCGCGCAGGATGGCGGCAATGTCCGCATCCGCGTCCCGGGCGTGCACCACCAGCGGCAGGCCGGTCTCGCGCGCGGCGCGGATGTGGCGGCGGAAGCCCTCCTGCTGCACCTCGCGCGGCGCCTTGTCATAGAAGTAGTCGAGCCCGCTCTCGCCGATGCCGATGACCTTCGGGTGGTCGGCGGCGGCGACGATCTCGGCCACCTCCGGCAGCGGCCCCTCGCCCACATTCTGCGGATGCACGCCGACCGTGCCCCAGACCTGGGCAAATCGTTGCGCTATCGTCTTGACCGTTTTGGCCTGCGCCATGCGCACGCCGATGGTGACCATCTCGCCCACCCCCGCCTCGGCGGCGCGGCGCAGGATGTCCTCGATCTCGGCCTCGGAGAAGTGGTCGAGGTGGCAGTGGCTATCGACGAGCATCAGGCGGCGGCATCCTGGATCTTCTGGAACAGCGGGCTGGGCGGCGGCAGCGCCACCCCCTCCGGCAGTGGCGTGGTCAGCGCCGCGAGGTCGCGCGCCCCGGCCGGCACGGCGAGCTGGTCGAGCAGCTTCTCCATGGTCTCCGGCATGAAGGGCCGCAGCACCGTGGCGAAGACGCGCAGCGCGTCGTGCAGGTGGCGCAGCACGTCGCGCATCCGCGCCAGGTCGGTCTTCTTCAGCGCCCAGGGCTGCTCGCGGGTGATGTAGCCATTGGCCTCGCGGATGGACGTGAAGATCAACGTCAGCGCGGCGTCGAATTTCTGCTCGTTCAGCAGGGCATCGACCTTCTCCACCAGCCAGGCGGGGCTGCCGGCGGCGTCGGCATGGCCGGTGGCCGTCAGGAAGGCGGTGTCGGCTTCGGTCAGCGCCGCCACGGGCGCCGGCAGCGTGCCCTCGCAATTGCGCTGGATCAGGCTGAGGGTGCGATTGGCGAGGTTGCCCAGCGCATCGGCCAGCTCGCCGTTCAGGCGGCCGACCAGCGCCTTGCGCTGGAAGTCGCCATCCTGGCCGAAGGGCACCTCGCGCAGCAGGAAGAAGCGTACCGGGTCCAGCCCGAACTCGTCGATCAGCGCCAGGGGGTCGATGACGTTGCCGAGCGACTTGGAGATCTTCTGCCCCTCATTGGTCCACCAGCCATGGGCGAAGACGCGGCGGGGCGTGGGCAGGCCGGCGGCCATCAGGAAGGCCGGCCAGTAGATGGCGTGGAACCGGAGGATATCCTTGCCGACGAAATGCACATCCGCCGGCCAGAATCGCCACAATGCTTCAGATTCAGAAGGATAGCCGAGCGCGGTGATGTAGTTCGTCAGCGCGTCGAGCCACACATACATCACATGCGCCTCGTCCCCCGGCACCTTCACGCCCCATTTGAAGGAGGTGCGGGAGATGGAGAGGTCGGTCAGGCCGCTCTTGACGAAGCTCATCACCTCGTTGCGGCGGGTCTGCGGCGCGATGAAGTCCGGGTTGGCCTCGTAGAAGGCGAGAAGCTTCTCCTGCCACTGCGACAGGCGGAAGAAGTAGGAAGGCTCCCTCACCCACTCCACCGGCGCGCCGGTGGGGGCGAATTTCTGGCCATCCTTCTCCGTGATCTCGTCCGGGCCGTAGAAGGCCTCGTCGCGCACCGCGTACCAGCCCTCGTAATGGCCGAGATAGATCTCGCCATTCGCCTCCAGCCGCTGCCACAGCGCGGCGCAGGCCCGCTTGTGGCGCTCCTCCGAGGTGCGGATGAAGTCGTCGTTGGAGTAGTTCATCCGAACGGCCAGTTCGCGGAAGCTCTGGCTCACCGTGTCGGTGAAAAGCTGCGGGTCCATGCCGCGTGCCTCGGCCGCCTTCTCCACCTTCTGCCCGTGCTCATCCGTGCCCGTCAGGAAGTGCACGTCATGGCCCGACATGCGGTGCCAGCGCGCCAGCACATCCGCCGCCAGCGAGGTGTAGGCGTGGCCGATATGCGGCTTGTCGTTGACGTAGTAGATGGGCGTGGTCAGGTAGATGGAGCGGCGCTCGCCGGTCATGATCAAGGTCCTCAACGCGAGGCCAGCTGCGAGAGACCGCTCAGCACCGCCTGCTTGCGGTCCAGATTCAGGGTTTCGGTCTCATCGGCCAGGCGGCCCAGGGTGTCCCACAGCGTCGCCCATTGGGCAAGCGGGCGGGTGGCGATCCAGGCAGGCGCCGGCTGGCCGCGGCCCGCGGCGCGAATCGCCTCGCCGAGCGACGTGCGCAGCAGCTCCATGAAGGTGACATAGGCGCTGCCGTCGCGCTTCGCCGCCAGCGTGTCGGCCAGGGCGTGCAGGGCGCGCGGGTCGGGGTGTGGCAGGGTGGCGAGGAAGTTCTCCACGCTCTTGTGCAGCAGCAGTCCGTCGCCCTCGGCCAGTTGCAGGGCGCGGCCCGGCGCGCCGCCGGCGATGCGCGCCAGCACGGCGCGCTGCTCCGGCGCCAGATCGGGCAGCCAGCCGGCCAGCAGCGCCTCCATCTCCGGCGGCGGCAGCGGGAAGAGATCCACCCGGCGGCAGCGGCTGCGGATGGTGGGCAGCAGCCGGTCCGGCGCCGCGGTGGTCAGCAGCAGCAGGGCGCGGGCGGGCGGCTCCTCCAGCGTCTTGAGCAGGGCGTTCTGCGCCTCGGCGTTCATCGCCTCCACCTGCTCGACGATGACGATGCGCCAGCCGCCCTCGGCGGCGGTGAGGCCCAGGAAGCGCGGCACCTGCCGCACCTCGTCCACGCGGATCATCAGCTTCACGCCGCGCTCGCCGGCATTGGGCGCCAGCGCCCGCAGGTCCGCATGCCCGCCGGCGGCGATGCGGCGGAACACCGGATGGGCGGGCGGCAGGTAGAGCGGCGCCTCCTCCGCCACGCCGGCCGGCCGCTCCGCCAGCAGCCAGCGGGCGAAGCGGTAGGCCAGCGTCGCCTTACCGACGCCGCGCGGCCCGGCCAGCAGCCAGGCATGGTGCAGCCGGCCGGCGCCGGCAGCCTCGGCCAGGGCGGCGGCGGCGTGGTCGTGGCCGCGCAGCTCGGGGTTGGCGCGGGGCTCGGGCGGAATCACAGCGGCGCCCCCAGCCGCTCCCGCAGCAGGGCGGCGGCGGCCCCGGCCAGGACTTCCGGCGGCTGCGTGGCGTCCAGCACGGCGCAGCGCCCCGGCTCGGCGGCGGCGATGGCCTGGAACCCCTCATGCACCCGGGCATGGAAATCCGCGCCCAGCCGCTCGAAACGGTCCGGCGCGCCGCGGCCGAGGGCACGGGCCATGCCGGCCTCGGGCGGCAGGTCCAGCACCAGGGTGAGGTCCGGCGCGAAATCGCCGAGCGCCACGCGCGCCAGCCCTTCCCACACGGCGCGGTCCAGCCCATGGCCATGGCACTGGTAGGCGAGCGTGGAATCCGCGAAGCGGTCGCACACCACCCAGATGCCGGCCTCCAGCGCGGGGCGGATGGTCTTGGCCAGATGCTCCCGCCGCGCGGCGAACATCAGCATGGCCTCGGCCACCGGGTCCCAGGCGATGTCGCCGCCCAGCATCAGGCCGCGCAGCAGCTCGGCGCCGGGCGCGCCGCCCGGCTCGCGGGTGCGCAGCACGGGCAGGCCGGCGGCGGCGAGGCGGGCCGCCAGGGCACGCGCTAGGGTGGTCTTGCCGGCCCCTTCCCCGCCCTCCAGCGTGATGAAGACGCCGGGTTCGACCCTCCTCACCTCAGCCCGAGACCATGCGCGAGATCACCGCCGGAATGCGCGGGATCAGGCCGAGCTTGCCGACATCGGCCCCCGCGTAGAGCGGCATCACCATGGGCGGCACGCCCTGCCCGGCGATGTCGAGCTGGCCCACCTCCTGCCCCTTGGCGATCGGCGCCGGGATCGGCCCGTTGTAGCGCAGCGTCACCTGCAGGTTGCGGCGCCACTGGCGCGGCAGGGTCAGCACCAGGTCCTTGCCGCCCACCAGCGGCACGGTCGGCGCCTCGCCCAGATAGACCGGCGCGGCCTCCACCGTGTCGGCGGCGCGGAACAGCACCACGTTCTCGAACTCGCGGAAGCCCCACTCGATCAGCCGCTCGGATTCCTCGCCGCGCGCGCGCATCGAGGGCAGGCCGTTCACCACCAGGATCAGCCGGCGCTCGCCGCGCTTGGCCGTGCCGGTCAGGCCGTAGCCGGCATCCTCGGTGTGGCCGGTCTTGAGGCCATCGGCGCCGGGAACGCGGCCGAGCAGCGGGTTGCGGTTCTCCTGGTTGATGTCGTTCCAGCGGAAGGCGCGCTCGCTGTAGATGCTGTAGTGGTCCGGGAAGTCGTGGATCAGCCGGGAGGCCAGGATGGCGAGGTCCCGGCAGGTCATGCGGTGCTCGGGGTCAGGCCAGCCGGTGGCGTTGCGGAAGTTGCTGTCCTTCAGCCCGATGCGCTTGCCGTATTCGTTCAGCAGCTCGGCGAATTGCTGCTCGCTGCCGCTGATCGCCTCGGCCAGCACCACGCAGGCGTCGTTGCCCGACTGGATGATGACGCCGCGCGCCAGATCCTCGACCTTGATGCTGCTGCCCAGCTCGACGAACATCTTGGAGCCGCCCATGCGCCAGGCGCGCTCGCTCACCGGCAGGGCCTGGTCGGGGCGCAGCCGGCCCTGCTTCAGCATGTCGAAGACCACATACATGGTCATCAGCTTCGACATGGAGGAAGGCGGCATACGCTCGTCCGCGTTCTTCTCCAGCAGCACGGCGCCGGTGTCGGCGTCCACGAGCAGCGCCTGGCGGGCGATGGTGTCCACCGGGCCGAGGGGCGTGCTGGCGGGCGAGGTCGGCGGCCCGGCGGGCGCGGCGGCGCGGCCGGCGGGACGACGCTGCTGCGCCAGGCCAGGCGTGGCGAGCGGGCCGGCGGCCAGGACCGCGGCGGCACCGCCCAGCAGTTCGCGGCGAAGCGGCATCGCGGAAATCTCCTCGTTCAGTCTGGAACTGCGGTGGACCACGGCCTGCGGGCAGGCCGCTAGTCGATCAGGATACGGGCATCGGATACGCCCGAACGGAGTGCCCGCTCAAGGGCTGTATCCGCCTCGGCGACGGTTGCAAAGGGGCCAAGGCGGACCCGGTATTCCGGCCGCCCCGGGCGGCCCGTGCCTTCCACCCGCGCGCCGATGCGCGCCGCCTGCCGCTGCGCGTCGGCACGGCTGAGGAAGGTGCTGGCCTGCAGGTAGAGCCGCCCCGGCCGGGCGGGGCCCTGCCACAGGGTCTCCGGCAGGCGCTCGGGCGGCGGTGCCGGCGGCGCCTCCTCCGGGGCGGTGGCGGCGGCCCGGCCGGAGAGGGCGCGCAGGGGCGCCGCGCGGCTGCCGGGCGGCGGCGCCAGCGCCTCGCTCTGCACCGGCCCGCGCGGCGCGGCGGCGATCTCCAGCCGCGTGCCCTCCGGCTGCGGCAGCGCGGCGGCGAGGCGGCGGGAGGGCTCGGCCTCGATGGCCAGCGCCACCTGCGCCGTGCCGCCCTCCGGCAGGCCCAGCAGCGCGGCGGCGCGGCGGGACAGCTCCAGCACACGCCCCGGCCGGGCCGGGCCGCGGTCGTTCGCGCGGACCAGGATCTCGCGCCCCGTCTCCAGGTTGGTGACGCGCAGGATGGCGGGGAGCTGCACGGTGCGGTGCGCCGCCATCAGCAGGCCAGGGTCGTGGATCTCGCCATTGGCGGTGCGGCGGCCGGCGCGGGCATCAGCCGCCACCACGGCGAGGCCGGTCTCGCGCAGGGTGAAATCCTCGCGCGGGTAGGACCAGACGCCGCCCATCGCATAGGGCTCGC
>NZ_JCACVY010000052.1:0-24909 GCF_058833935.1 Roseomonas sp. TS2
GAAAGGGGTTCCCCCCCCGCGCCCGCTCTTTTCCCTCCCGGCTCAGCCGGCTCAGCCGGCCAGGGCGGCCTCGCGGCGCAGCAGCCGCAGCGGCTGGATGCGCACCACCGCCCCCTCCAGCGGGCCGCCGCGGATCTGGAACACCGTCTCCAGCTCGCCCGTGTCGCTCGGGTTCTCGAAGGGCAGTTCCAGCGTCATCTCCGCGCCGGGCTTCAGCTCGGCCACCGGCACCGTCACCCGTGCCAGCTCCCGCCCCGGCACGCCCTTCATGATCTTGATATCAAACATCTTGGCGCGCGGCGGTACCGGCAGGATCGAGTTCTCCGGCGGCTCGGGCGCGGGCGGCACGGCCTCGAAGGTCAGCCGCGCCCGCAGCAGCCAGGCGCCGCGCGGGATGCGGATATAGGGGCCGAAGGCGATGGTGACCTTGTCGGACAAGGTCACCACCAGCGCGCCATTCTCCCGCTGGTGCGCCTGGCCGGAGCGCAGCAGCTCCGTCTCCACCGGGAAGTCCGGCTTCTGGCTGTGGAACAGGCTGCGGAAGTAGCGGCCCTGCGAGGGGCGCTTCTCCGGCTCGGCCGGCTCCGGCAGGCCGCTGCCGTGCAGCGGCACGCCGGGCGGCGGCTCGGCGCCCAGCTTGCCCCGCACCGTGTCGCGGATCAGCGAGACGTAGCGGCCGAGATGGCGCGCGAGCCAGGCGCGGCGCTCCTCGTCCGTCTGCCGCGGGCGGCCCAGGCCGGGCTTCAGCACGGAGGCGAAGTCGGCATCCTTGCGCAGCGGCACGACGTTGAAGTGGGCGCCGAAATCCTCGCCCAGCAGGGCGCGCCGGTCGATGCCGAGCAGCGTCACGTCCAGCCCCAGCGTCCAGGCCGGCAGCGCGCCGTGCACGCGCAGCGAGATCAGGCTCTCGGCGGTGGCGAGGTAGCGGATGAAGCTGTCGGCGTCGCCGAACTCGACATGCGGGATGTCCAGCTCGTCCAGCATCTGCATGTCCTGCTCGTCATGCGCGATGAAGATGCGGCTGGGGTCGGCCTCGTGCAGCTGGCGGAGGAAGAGGTGGACGTCGGCATCCACCCGGTTCCAGAAGCTGGCCGTGCCGTTCAGCACGGAGACGAGCTGCTCCTTGCGGCGGAACAGCGGGCGCGGCTCGAACAGCGCCGAGAAGAAGCCGGGGCAGGGCATCGGCTGGTGCGCGATGCCCAGGGTGTTGAACACCGCGTCGCCCGCCATGTCGCGGCAGGTGACGAGGTCGAAGCCGCCATAGCGGCGGTAGTAGCCGGCGGAGCCCGCGCCCTGCACGCGCTCGGCGAAGGCGCGGTCGGCGGCCGGGCGGTCCTCGCCGAAGGCGTCGAAGTAGAAGGCGCCGGCGCCGAGGTTGATCTTCACCGGCACGTCGCTCTCCGCCACCTCGGCGATGCGCTCGACGTTGCGGCTGACCGTGCCGGAGTTGAGGATCTGCGGCGTGCCGCAGATGATGGCGATGTCGGTGTCCGCCGGCAGCGGCTCGCGGTCCGAGAGGTAGCGGATGGTCTCGTGGTGCGGGCCGATGGCGGCGTGCATGATGTTGCGCACGCCGCGATAGATCACGCGGTCGCCGACATTCAGCAGCAGGCCGCCGGCCTGGTCGGGGAGCGTCAGGTAGGTGACCCTGAGGGCGGACATGGTGTCTCCAGTCGGTTTCGCCTGGCCGGATAGGCTCGTCGCGGGGCGCGGGCGACTATATGGCCGACGGCGGAACGGGGAAACAGATCCGCGCGTCAGCCCGCGGCCGTGGCCCGCAGCAGGGCGCGCAGCGCCTCCACCTCGGGCGCCACGGCGGCCTCGGCCTTGGCCTGCATGCGGCGGTAGGCGCCGAGCACCGCCTCGCCCAGCGCGGTGAGGCGCGCGCCCCCGCCGCTGCTGCCGCCGCGCGAGGCCTGCACCAGGGGCTGGCCGAACTCCGCCTCCAGCGCCTCCAGCAGCCGCCAGGCGCGGGCGTAGGACATGCCGGTGGCGCGGCCGGCGGCGCTGATCGAGCCCAGCTCGGCCACCGCCTGCAGCAGGTCGGCCTTGCCGGGGCCGAGCTGCGCCGCGCCCACCACCGCCACCCGCAGATGCCGCACCGCCGGCGGCGCGCCGTTCCGCCCCTGTTCCATGGCGGGCAGCAAAGCATGCGGGCGGGCCGCATTCCAGGCTTGCCGTTGTATCCGACGGAACATAACGTCGCCGCCCATGCAACGCCGCGCCCTGCTCGGCAGCCTGCTGGCTGCTCCCGCCCTCCTGCCGTGCCGCGCTGCGCAGGCGCAGGCGCCTGCTGCCCTCACCGTCTTCGCCGCGGCCAGCCTGCAGGATGCGCTGAAGGCGCAGGACGCGGCCTGGCGGGCGGCGGGCGGGGCGCCGCTGCGCCTGTCCTTCGCTTCCTCCTCGGTGCTGGCGCGGCAGATCGGGCAGGGTGCGCGAGCCGACCTCTTCGCCTCGGCCGACGAGCCCTGGATGGACTACCTGCAGCAGCGCGGCCTGATCCGGCCGGAGACGCGCGCCCCCGTGCTCGGCAACACGCTGGTGCTGGTGGCGCCGGCCGACCAGCCGGCGCCGGTTGCGCCGGCCGGCATCGCCGCGCGGCTGGGCGCGGGCGGGCGGCTGGCGGTGGGCGACCCCGCGCATGTGCCGGCCGGCCGCTACGCCGAGCAGGCGCTGGCGCAGCTCGGCCTGTGGGATGCGCTGCGCCCCCGGCTGGCGCGGGCCGAGAATGTGCGCGCGGCGCTGCTGCTGGTGGAGCGGGGCGAGGCGCCGCTCGGCATCGTCTACGGCACCGACGCGGCGGCGAGCGACCGGGTGGCGGTGGTCGGCCGCTTTCCCGCCGGCAGCCACCCGCCCATCACCTATCCCTTCGCCCTGACGCGGGAGGCCGCCCCCGGCGCCGGGGCGCTGCTGGCCTTCCTGAAGGGCCCGCAGGCCGCGCCCGGCTGGCGCCGCGCCGGCTTCTCCCTGCCCGAATGAGAGGAGCGGGGAGGCCCGGGAAAGGCGCGCGCCGCCGATGCTGACGCCGGAGGAATGGGAGGCCGTGCGCCTCTCGCTGAGCGTCTCGCTGCGCGCCGTGGCCTTCTCCCTGCCCCCCGCCATCCTGGTGGCGCTGGCCCTGGCGCGCGGCCGCTTCCCCGGCCGCACGCTGCTCGACGCCGTGGTGCACCTGCCCCTGGTGGTCCCGCCCGTCGTCACCGGCTGGGCGCTGCTGATGCTGTTCGGCCTGCGCGGCCCGCTCGGCGCGCCGCTGGCCGAGTGGTTCGGCATCCGCCTGGCCTTCACCAGCGCCGGCGCCGCCCTGGCCACGGCGGTGATGACCTTCCCGCTGATCGTCCGCGCCATCCGCCTCTCGCTGGACGGGCTGGACCGCGGGCTGGAGGAGGCGGCGGCGACGCTCGGCGCCGGGCGGCTGGACCGCTTCCTGACCGTGACCGTGCCGCTGATGGCGCCCGGCATCCTCTCCGGCGCGGTGGTGGCCTTCGCGGCGGGGCTCGGCGAGTTCGGCGCCATCATCACCTTCGCCTCCAACGTGCCGGGGGAGACGCAGACCCTGCCGCTGGCCATCTACACTGCCACCCAGGTGCCGGGGGGCGAGGCGGCGGCGGCGCGGCTGGCGGGCATCGCCTTCGCGCTGGCCATCGCCGGGCTGCTCTCGGCCGACCTGCTCTCGCGCCGGCTGGCGCGGCTGCTGGGCCGGCCATGAGCGTGATGCTGGAGGTCGCGCTGCGCCACCGGCTGGGCGCCTTCGCGCTGGAGGCCGAATTCACGGCGCCGGCGGGGGTGACGGTGCTGTTCGGCCCCTCGGGCAGCGGCAAGTCCAGCATCCTGGCGGCGGTGGCCGGGCTGCTGCGCCCGGCCGAGGGCCGCGTGGCACTGGCGGGCGCGCCGCTGACCGACACGGCGGCCGGGCTGTTCCTGCCGCCGGAGCGGCGGCGCTGCGCCACGGTGTTCCAGGAGGGGCGGCTGTTCCCCCACCTCTCCGTCGAGTCGAACCTGCGCTACGGGCTGCGCCGCGCGCCCCGCGGCGCCGAGGGGCCGGGCTTCGCCGAGGTGGTGGCGCTGCTCGGGCTGGAGGGGCTGCTGGGCCGCCGCCCGGCGCGGCTCTCGGGCGGCGAGAAGCAGCGCGTGGCGCTCGGCCGCGCCCTGCTGGCCCGCCCGCGCCTGCTGCTGCTGGACGAGCCGCTGGCGGCGCTCGACGCGCCCCGCCGGCAGGAGGTGCTGCCCTTCCTGGAGGCTTTGCGCGACCGCGCCGGCCTGCCCATGCTCTACGTCACCCACGCCATCGATGAGGCGGACCGGCTGGCGGACACGCTGGTGCTGCTGGAGGGCGGCCGCGTGCTGGCGCATGGCCCCCTGGCGGCGCTGACCGCGCGCACCGACCTGCCCCTCCTGGCCGCGCGGCGCGACGCCGGCGTGGTGCTGCCCTGCCGCGTGGCGGCGCAGGACCGCGCGGCCGGGCTGACGCTGCTGGACTTCCCCGGCGGGCGGCTCTCCATCTCCTGGCGGGATGCGCCGGTGGGCGCGGCGCTGCGGCTGCGCGTGCGGGCGCGGGACGTGGCGGTGGCGCTGCCTGGCGGCGCGCTGGCCGGAACCCTGCCTTCCACCCTCTCGCTCGGCAACGTGCTGCCCGCCACGCTGCGGGCGGTGGAGGCGCTGGGCGAGGCGGAATGCTTCCTGCGGCTGGCGGTGGGCGAGAGCCTGCTGCTGGCGCGGGTGACGCGCGAGGCGGTGGCGCGGCTGGGGCTGCGGCCGGGCCAGGAGCTCCTGGCGCTGGTCAGCGCCGTCTCGGCCGGGCAGGGCTGAGGGAGGCGGGCGGCCGTTGCCGCCCGCCTCCGGCTGCGGCACACCGCAGGGCCTGAGGAAACGCGCAAGGCCCCGCCCACCATGACAGCCTCCCCCGCGCCGGAAGGGCGCACCCGCGTGCTGCTCGCGCTCTGCGGCTGCGTCGTGCTCTGCATGACCACCTGGTTCTCCGCCGCCGCGGTGCTGCCGCAGCTGCGCGCGCTCTGGGCGGTCTCCGAGGCGGTGGCGGGGTGGCTCACCATCGCCGTGCAGCTCGGCTTCGTGCTGGGCGCGCTGGGCGCGGCGCTCACCGGCCTGCCGGACCGGCTGCCGCCGCGCACGCTGATGGCCGCCTCGGCCCTCGGCGCGGCGCTGGCCAACCTGGCGCTGCTGGCGGCGCCGGGGCCGGGCAGCGCCATCGTGCTGCGCGTCGCCACGGGCGTGCTGATGGCCGGCCTCTACCCGCCGGCGCTGAAGCTCGTCGCCACCTGGTTCCGGAGCGGGCGCGGCGTGGCGCTGGGCAGCGTCATCGGCGCGCTCACCCTCGGCTCGGCGCTGCCGCACGCGGTGAATGCGGGGGGCGGGCTGCCCTGGCAGGGCGTCATCCTGGCGGCCAGCGCGGCCACGCTGGCGGGGGGCGTCGGCGTGCTGCTGTTCCTGCGCGAGGGGCCCTACCCCTTTCCGCGCGCCCGGTTCGAGCCGGCGCGGCTGCGGCAGGCGCTGGGCAACCGGGCGGTGCTGCTCGCCACCGGCGGCTATCTCGGCCACATGTGGGAGCTCTACGCGATGTGGAGCTGGATGCTGGCCTTCCTCGCCGCCCGGCCCGGCGCCACCGGCGGCGATGCCTCGCTGCTCACCTTCCTCATCGTCGCCGCCGGCGCGCCGGCCTGCGTGCTGGCCGGCTGGCTGGCGGACCGGCTGGGCCGCACCACCCTCACCATCGGGCTGATGGCGCTCTCGGGCGGCTGCGCCGGGCTGATCGGCTTCGCCTGGGCGGGGCCGGCCTGGCTGCTGCTGGCCATCGGCCTGCTCTGGGGCGCCACGGTGATCGCCGATTCGGCGCAGTTCTCGGCGGTGGTGACGGAGGTGGGCGACCCGGCGCTGGTCGGCACGGCGCTCACCGCGCAACTCGGCCTCGGCTTCGGGCTGACGGCGCTGGCCATCTGGCTGCTGCCGCTGGCCGCCGGGGCGCTGGGCGGCTGGCAATGGGCCTTCCTGGTGCTGGTGCCGGGGCCGCTGCTCGGCATCCTCTGCATGGCGCGGCTGCGGGCGCTGCCGGAGGCGCGGCGCATCGCCGGCGGGCGGCGCTGAGGGCTCAGCCCTCCTCCGCCTCCATGGCGCGCCCGGCGCGGTGCCGCCGCAGCAGCAGCACGCCGATCAGCGCCGAGCCGAGGAACAGCACCCCCGCCAGCACCAGCTGCGAGCTGCGCTCCACCGCCACGCCGGCGCCGGCCAGGGTGAAGATGGCGGTCTGCGGCACGTAGCCCAGCGCCGAGGCGGCCAGGAAGGGCAGGGCGGGAAGGCCGGAGAGGCCGGCCAGCAGGTTCAGCGCCAGGTTGTTGCCCACCGGCAGCAGCCGCAGCGCCAGGGTGGCGCCGAAGGGGCTGGCCGCCAGCGCGTCCCGCAGCGGCCGCAGGCGGCGGCCGAAGCGGCCGGCCAGGCGCCGCTCCGCCCAGCCGCGCCCGACCATGCGGGCCCAGCCATAGGCGGCGGCGCAGCTCAGCACCTGCGCCAGCATCGAGAGCGCCAGCCCCGGCCACGGCCCCAGCGCATAGCCGCCGAGGAAGGCGATGGCCTGCCGGGGCACGCCCACCGCCGCCGCCACCGTGCCCACCAGCAGGAAGGCGGCCTCGCCCCACAGCGTCTGCTCCAGGCCGAAGCGGCGCACCCAGGCCTCGGCCTGGGCGCCGCCCGGGGCGCCGCCCAGCTCGCGCAGCAGCCAGCCGCCGAGCGCGAGGCCGGCCGCCAGCAGCAGCATGCGCCCCAGCGCGGCGAAGGGGCTGCGGCGGGCGGCGGGCCCCTGCGGGCTCATTCGGGCGTGGCGGCCAGCGATGAGGGCGGCGATGAGGCTGGCGATGAGGCCGTCGTTGATGCCGGCGGGGCGGCGAGGAGCTGCGGCCGCTTCCAGCGGCGCTGCAGCCACATCACGCCCAGGATGTCGGTGACGCCCACCGCCAGCCGGTCCAGCGTGCCGTAGTTGGACTGGCCGCGCAGCCGGGGGCGGTGGTTCACCGGGCGGCTCACCACCCGGCCGCCCTGGCGCAGCACCAGGGCGGGGAGGAAGCGGTGCATGTGGTCGAAGGCCGGCAGGCTCAGGAACAGCGCGCGCGGGAACAGCTTCAGGCCGCAGCCGGTGTCCGGCGTGGCGTCGCCCAGCAGCCGGGCGCGGATGCCGTTGGCGAGGCGGCTGGAGAGGCGCTTCACCTGGTTGTCGCGCCGGTTGACGCGCCAGCCCGCCACCATCAGGGGCGGCTGGCCGGGCGTGCCATGCGCCCGCGCATAGTCCCAGAGGGCGGGGATGTCGGCCGGGTCGTTCTGCCCGTCGCCGTCCAGCGTCGCGATCCAGGCGCCGCGCGCGGCCCGCACGCCGGTGACGATGGCGGCCGACTGCCCGCAGGAGACGGCATGCCGCAGCACCACCAGCGCCGGCACCGTCGCCCGCAGGCCGGCCAGCGCCTCGGCCGTGGCGTCGGACGAGCCATCATCCACATAGATGATCTCGTGCGGCACGCCGGAGAGGGCGGCACCGATCTCGGCCACCAGCGGCGCGATGTTGGGCGCCTCGTTCCGCACGGGGACGACGACGGAGAGGAGGGGGTCGGCAGGGCTCATGCCGGTGCTTTCGGCTGCGGCGGTGCGCGGATGGTCCGGCATGGGCGCGCGGGGTAGCAGCCATGGGCGGGGCCGACAAGCCGTCGCGGGTCCGCCCCGCTGCATTGCTAATGCGTCCTGGCGGACCACCTCTGCCAGAAACCCTATGCTAGAGTGGCGCGCCATGCCTTTCGATCCGCACCCTCCACATTCCGCCCGCCAGGACAGCCGCCGCGCCATCGCCGGGTGGCTGCTCGGCGTCGCCGGCCTGATCTGGGCCATGGTGGCGCTGGGCGGCGCCACGCGCCTCACCGGCTCGGGCCTGTCCATCATGGAATGGGCACCGCTCTCCGGTGCCCTGCCGCCGCTCTCCGAGGCCGAGTGGCAGCGCCTCTACGACCTCTACCGCACGATCCCGCAATACGAGCTGGTCAACCGCGGCTTCGGGATCGAGGGCTTCAAGCAGATCTTCTGGCTGGAATGGGCGCACCGCCTCTGGGGGCGGATGATCGGCCTCGCCTTCCTGCTGCCGCTGGTCTGGTTCTGGGTGCGCGGGCGCATCCCGGCCGGGCTGAAGCCGCGCCTGCTGCTGCTGTTCGCGCTGGGCGGGCTGCAGGGGGCGGTGGGCTGGTTCATGGTCGCCTCCGGCTTCGAGGCGGACCGCACCGCCGTCTCCCCCTACCGGCTGGTGCTGCATCTGGGCCTCGCCCTGGTGCTCTACGGCATGGTGCTCTGGACGGCGCTCGGCCTGCTGCGGCCGGAGCGCACCGGGCCCCGCCAGCCCGCCGGGCTGCGCCGCCTGGTGCACGCCACGGCCGGGCTAGTGGTGCTGGCCATGCTGGCGGGCGGCTTCGTCGCCGGGCTGCGCGCCGGCCTCACCTACAACACCTTCCCGCTGATGGACGGCCAGCTTATCCCCGAGGGCTATGCCCAGCTCTCCCCCTTCTGGAACAACCTGACGACCAACATCGCCGCCGTGCAGTTCAACCACCGCCTGCTGGCCACCCTGGCGGGCGTGGCGGCGCTGGCCGCCGCCGCCTGGGGGGCGCGCGCCCTGCCGGCCGGCTTCGCCCGCGGCGCCGTGCTGGCGCTGGGCGGGGTGGTGGCGCTGCAATACGTGCTGGGCGTCGCCACCCTGGTGATGGTGGTGCCGGTCTGGCTCGGCACGCTGCACCAGACCGTGGCCGTCGGCGTCCTCACCGCGGCGCTGGTGGCGCTGCACGCCCTGCGGCCGCCCCGCATGGCCGCCCGATGAGCATCTCCATGAGCCGACCACCATGAGCCAGGGCATGGCGCCGGGCGATCTGCCCCTGGCGGTGCTGCGGGCGCTGCCCGCCGCCGTCTTCGTCTTCGACGGGACCGGGCGGCTGGCCATGG
Source organism: Roseomonas sp. TS2 (assembly GCF_058833935.1). Classification (NCBI taxonomy): domain Bacteria; kingdom Pseudomonadati; phylum Pseudomonadota; class Alphaproteobacteria; order Acetobacterales; family Roseomonadaceae; genus Roseomonas; species Roseomonas sp. TS2. The sequence goes on from NZ_JCACVY010000052.1 coordinate 8,974, forward strand.
CCAACGCGGCCGCCTACGACGTGCTGGGCATGACCCCCGAGCCGCCGCTGGAAGGCCGCGCGGTGGCCGACATCATCCGGCTCATCGCCTATAGCGGCCTGTACGGGCCGGGCGACCCGGAGGCGCAGACGGCCACCGCCCTGGCGGCGGACCGCAACCAGAGGCTGCGCCGCACCGCCCGCACCACCGATGGCCGCTGGTTCGATCTGCTCTCCGAGCCCCTGCCGGATGGCGGCTGGATCAGCCTGGTGGTCGACGTCACCCTGCACCGCCGGGCACTGGAGACCAGCCACCTGCGGGAGCGGCTGACCGACCACGCCCTGCGCTACCACCCCTCCGGCATCGGCCTCTACGACGCCCAGGCCCGGCTGGTGCTGTTCAACGAGGCCTATGAGCGGATCCTGGAGATGCCGCCCGGCACGCTGCGGCTCGGCATGACCTTCGAGGCGGTGTTCGACCAGATGGCGCTGCACCAGGCCATGGAGCCGCAGCTGGCCGAGACGCTGCGGCAGCAGCGCATGGCCATCGACCGCAGCCGGCCGCACCAGCAGGTCCGCCAGCGCCCGGATGGCCGCGCCATCAGCTCCATCAGCCAGCCGACGCCGGAGGGCGGCTTCCTCGTCTCGCTGCAGGACGTGACGGAGCTGCAGCAGGCGCGCAACGAGGCCACCCGCCGCGCCGCCCTTCTGGACGGCGTGCTGGCGGCGCTGCCGCACGGCGTCTGCGTCTATGGCCCCGACCGGCGGCTGAGCATGGTCAACGACGCCTATCAGCGCCTGCTGAAGGGCGCCGAGCTGCGGGTGGGCGAGCACCTGATGGAGATCTGCCGCCGCCGCGAGGCGCAGGGCGAGTACGGGCCGGGCGTCACCGCCGAGATGGTGTTCCGCCGCCAGTTCGCGTTCAGCCCCACGGGCCGCGAGCGCACCCGGCCCGACGGCACCGTGGTCAGCACGCATGGCGCGATGCTGCCCGATGGCGGGCACATCGCGGTGGTGAGCGACGTCACGCCCCTGCGGCGGGCCGAGGCGGCCGCCCAGCAGCGCGCCAGCCTGCTGCAGGCCATGCTCGACAGCATGCGCCATGGCGTCTGCCTGTTCGACGCCGAGCACAAGGTCGTCGCCGCCAACGCCCTGGCGGCGCGCATGATCGGGCTGCGGCCCGAGGACATGGCGCCCGGCACGCCGCTCGCGGTGCTGCGCCGCCGGCAGTACGAGACCGGCGAGTTCGGCACCGGCGCGGCCGCGGACGAGCTCTACACCAGCCGCGCGGTCAACCTGGTGCCACGGCTGGACCGCTACAGCCGCATCCGCCCCGATGGCTCGGTGCTCGAGATCACCACCGATCCGACGCCGGATGGCGGCTATGTCCGCACCTACACGGACGTGACCGAGGAGCGGCGCGTGCGTGCCGCCATCGAGCATGCCCGCGCCCTGGCCGAGGAGGCGGACGCTGCCAAGAGCCGCTTCCTGGCCACCATGAGCCACGAGCTGCGCACCCCCCTGAACGCCGTGATCGGCTTCTCGGAGGCGTTGCAGGCCGAGCCGCAGGGGCCGCACGTGGCCGAGTTCGCCGGCACCATCCTGGAGGCCGGCCGCCACCTGCTCTCGCTGATCGACGAGATCCTGGAGGTGGCCAAGGCCGGCACCGGCACGCTGGCGGCCGAGACCCGCCCGCTCCATCTGGCCAGCGTGCTGGAGGGCGCGGTGCGGCTGATGCGCAACGGTGCCGAGGCCGGCGGCGTCGCGCTCTCGGTGGAGGCGCTGCCGGCCCTGCCGCGCGTGCTGGCCGATGAGCGGCGGCTGCGCCAGGTGCTGCTCAACCTGCTCTCCAACGCGGTGAAGTTCACCCCGCAGGGCGGCGCGGTGCGGATCGGCGCCGCGCTCCTGCCGGATGGCGGGGTGGAGGTACGCATCGCCGATAACGGCATCGGCATCGAGCCGGGGCAGCTTGAGCGGGCCTTCGAGCCCTTCGTGCAGTTGGAAACCACCCATGCCCGGCGCTATGCCGGATCGGGGCTGGGCCTCTACCTGGCGCGCGCCCTGGCGCAGTCGATGGGCGCCACGCTGGCCCTGGAGAGCACGCGGGGCCTGGGCACCGTCGCGCGGCTGCGGCTCGAGGCGGCGGAACAACAACAGGAGCAGACGGAATGAGCGCAATCGAGACCACCGACCGGCTGTTCTTCCGCGACCTCGACCGCACCGCGGCGGAGCGCCAGCTCGCGGAGGCGCTCTCCGGCGCCGAGGATGGCGAGCTGTTCCTGGAATATGTGGAGAGCGAGGCGATCAGCCTCGACGATGGCCGCATCCGCTCCGCCAGCTTCGACGCCACGCGCGGCTTCGGCCTGCGCGCCGTGGCCGGCGAGGCGGCCGGCTACGCGCATGGCGGCGAGATCTCGGAGGCCGCGCTGGCCCGCGCCGCCGCCACGGTGCGCGCCGTGGCGGCCGGCCATTCCGGCCATCTCGCCGTGGCGCCGCGCGCCACCAACGCCCGCCTCTACGACGACGCCAACCCCCTCTCGGCCCTGGAATTCCCGGCCAAGACGGCGCTGCTGGCGGAGATCGACGCCTATGCCCGCGGCCGCGACAGCCGCGTGACGCAGGTGATGGCCAGCCTGACCGGCGAGTGGCAGGCGGTGCAGGTGCTGCGCGCCGGCGGCGAGCGGGTGGCCGACCTCCGCCCGCTGGTGCGGCTGAACGTCTCGGTGGTGGTGGAGCAGGGCGGGCGGCGCGAGACCGGCAGCCACGGCCTCGGCGGCCGCTTCGGCTACAGCCGCGTGGTGGGCGAGGCGGTGTGGAAGGCGGCGGTGGACGAGGCGCTGCGCCAGGCGGTGCTGAACCTCGACAGCATCCCCGCCCCGGCCGGCGAGATGGAGGTGGTGCTCGGCCCCGGCTGGCCCGGCATCCTGCTGCACGAGGCGATCGGCCACGGGCTGGAGGGCGACTTCAACCGCAAGAAGACCTCGGCCTTCGCCGGGCTGCTCGGCCAGCGCATCGCCGCGCCCGGCATCACGGTGGTCGATGACGGCACCATCCCCGACCGGCGCGGCAGCCTGACGGTGGATGACGAGGGCACCCCCTCCGGCCGCACCGTGCTGATCGAGGACGGCATCCTGACCGGCTTCCTGCAGGACCGGCAGAACGCCCGGCTGATGGGCGTGGCCGCCACCGGCAATGGCCGCCGCCAGAGCCATGCCCATGCGCCGATGCCGCGCATGACCAACACCGTCATGCTGGGCGGCAACACGCCGCCGGAGGAGATCCTCGCCAGCGTCAGGCGCGGCATCTGGGGGGTGAATTTCGGCGGCGGGCAGGTGGACATCACCAGCGGCAAGTTCGTCTTCTCGATGTCCGAGGCCTACCTGATCGAGGACGGCAAGGTGGGCGCGCCGGTGAAGGGCGCCATGCTGATCGGCAACGGGCCGGAGGCGCTGACCCGCGTCTCCATGATCGGCGACGACATGGCGCTCGACCCCGGCATCGGCACCTGCGGCAAGCAGGGGCAGGGGGTGCCGGTGGGCGTCGGCCAGCCGACGCTGAAGATGAACGGCCTGACCATCGGCGGAACGGCGGTGTGAGCCTCCCGCCGCTCAGGCCCGCCCGGCCGGAGGAGGCGGAGGCCCTCGCCGCCCTGGTGGGGCGGGCCTATGCCGCCTACCTGCCCGTCATCGGCCGCCGCCCGGCGCCGATGGACGACGACTACGCCGCCCGCATCGCCGCCGGCCAGGCCTGGGTGCTGGAGGCGGAGGATGGCGGACTGGCCGGGCTGCTGGTGCTGGAGGCGGCCGGCAGCCATCTCTGGCTGGAGAACGTCGCGGTCGATCCGGCGCGGCAGCGGGCCGGCCTCGGCCGGGCGCTGATGCGCTTCGTGGGCGGGGAGGCGCTGCGCCGCGGCCTGCCCGAGGTGCGGCTGCTGACCAATGAGCGGATGGAGCGCAACCTCGCCTTCTACGCCCGGCTGGGCTTCGCCGAACTGGAGCGGCGCGAGGAGAAGGGGTTCCGCCGCGTCTACATGGCCATCCCGGCGGAGCGGCTGGCCGGGTAGGCGGCAGGGCGTAGGCGGCAGGACCGGCAGAGGACCGGGCCGGGAGAGGACCGGGCCGGGAGAGGATCGGGCCTTCCCCGGCCCGATCCGTGTCAGAGCATCCGTGTCAGCGCGCGCGGCGGGTGGGCGTGGTGCTGCGCGCCGGCGTGGTGCTGCGGGCGGGCGCCGTGCTGCGCGCCGGGGCGGTGCTGGTGGCCGGCGGCGCCGTGACGCGCGGCGTGACGGCGGCAGGCGTCGCCGCCGCGGCGCCGGGCTCGACCGTCACGTTCACCTTCACGCTGGTGGAGCCGGGCAGCAGCCGCACCACGAAGCTGTCGGCGCCCGAGAAGCCGGGGTCCGGCGTGTAGTCGATGCGCGTCCAGTCGCCCACGCTGTGCACATGCACGCGGCCGCGCGACGGGCGGCTGGTCAGCAGCCCGGCATCGAACGGCTCCGGCCCGGGGCGGGAGACCCGGACGGCGCACCAGCCGCCATCGTTGCGCACCGTCATCGGCACGTCGGTCTGCTGGGCATCGACCAGCTTCGGCTCGTCCTGCACGGTGCAGAGCTGCGCGGCGCCCTGCAGGTCGGCGGCGAAGATCGGCCGCTTGGATTGCAGGGCGGCCGGGCCGGACTGGGGCTGGGCACAGGCGGCGAGCAGGGCCGGCAGGGCCAGCGCGGCCCAGGCAGCATGAAGGCGCATCAGCGGGAAGCCCGGCGGGTGGGAGCGGGGGCGGCGGGCGCCGAGGCGCTGGAGACGCAGCTGCCCAGCGTGGCCGGCAGCAGGTCCTTGGCGGCGGCGTAGGGCGCCAGCTCGGTGGCGGAGGGCAGGGCCATCACTTCCTCGAACAGCCGCGCGTTGCGGGCGCAGAAATCGGCGCCGATGCGGTTGGCTTCCTGGGCGCGGGCATTGGCCAGGTTGGTGATGAAGGTGTCGTTCGCCCGCTGCCCGGCGCGGCGGTCGCGCCCGGTGAAGTGCCGGATCACCGCCATGTCGTTGCTGCTCAGCGTCGAGCGGTAGCGGGTGATGAAGTCGTTGTAGGGCTTCTCGGTGTCGCAGGTGGTGGCGACGACCATCAGCTCCGTCTTCAGGGCCGAGAGTTCGAACATCGCCTGCGCCTCAGGATCGGCGCAGCGGAAGGGCGCGGCCATCGCGGCGGTGGAGGCGAACAGGGTGCTGAGCATGAGCAACCCCGCCAGGCCACGGCGGACCCTGCTGGACGACGCCCCGGCGAGGGAGGTGGTCGGGCGCATGTCTGGAAGCGGGTGGCGCTGAACCATACCCATCTCCTCTCCGTTCTTGATACTGCGCGCGGTGACTGCCGCGGACTGGCTGCGGAAAACTGGAATGGCGCGGGCGGGCGTGGCCGTGCCCGTGTCCCGGTCCGGTTCCCGCCCCGGGCAGGGAGGCACCGCGACCGGATGCCGGCTCCGGCCCCCGCCCGGGCGCGCCCGGAACGGGGAGCGGCGGGGCCGGAACGGCCGGAAGGCATCAGGGCTGCGGCGCGGTGGTGCCCGGCGCTGGAATACCGTGCCGGCCTGGACCAGGGCAAGGGAGAGAACGCCCCGGCCCGCCGATTGTGCGTTCGCGAAATCAAGTTGTTACGCCATATTGCTGCGCTGGCGTCTGCACTGTGTTCCCGGTGCATCAGGCCGCGCCGCCGGATGGCAGGCACCGGCGCCGAATCGTGCTAAGCCGCGCCACCCCGCCTCCTGGCCCTCCGGCGCCCGGCGCGGGGCTGGAGCAGGCGCATGACCACGCATGGATGGATCGTCGCGGCGCCCCGCTCGGGCGCAGGCAAGAGCACCCTGACCCTGGCGCTGCTGGCCGCGCTGCGCCGGCGCGGCCTGGCAGTGGGCGCCGCCAAATCCGGCCCTGACTACATCGACCCCGCCTTCCACGCCGCCGCCTGCGGCCGCCCCAGCCGCAACCTGGACAGCTGGGCCATGCCGGGGCCGCTGCTCGACGCCACGGCGCGCGCGGCGGCGGAGGGGCTCTCCCTGCTGCTGGTCGAATCGGCCATGGGGCTGTTCGACGGCGCGGGGGGCGCGCCCGGCCGCCAGGGCAGCGCCGCCGATCTCGCCGCGCGGCTCGGCCTGCCGGTGCTGCTGCTGCTCGACGTCTCCGGCCAGTCGCAATCGGCCGCCGCGGTGGCGCATGGCTTCGCCACGCTGCGGCCGGATGTGCGGGTGGGCGGCGTGGTGCTGAACCGCGTGGCCAGCCCCCGGCACCGCCGCGGCGCGGCCGAGGCCATCGCCGCGGCCGGGCTGCCGGTGCTGGGCGCCCTGCCGCGCGAGGACGCCATCGCCCTGCCGGAGCGGCATCTGGGGCTGGTGCAGGCGCGCGAGCTGGGTCACCTGCCGGGGCTGCTGGAGCGGCTGGCCGACCTCGCCGAGTCGCATCTCGACCTGGAGGCGATCCTGGCCGACGCCGCGCCCCTGGCCATGCCGCCCGCCGCCGCCGCCCGCCCGCTGCCGCCGCCGGGCCAGCGCGTGGCCGTGGCGGAGGATGCCGCCTTCAGCTTCCTCTACCCCCACATCGCCGAGGGCTGGCGGCAGGCCGGCGCCGCGCTGGTGCCCTTCTCCCCGCTGGAGGACGCGCCGCCGCCCGAGGATTGCGACGCCTGCTGGCTGCCCGGCGGCTACCCCGAGCTGCACGCCGGAAGGCTGGCCGCCGCCACGCGCTTCCTGGCCGGCCTGCGCCGCTTCGCCGCCACCCGCCCCGTGCATGGCGAGTGCGGCGGCTACATGGTGCTGGGCGAGGGGCTGGAGGATGCGGAGGGCCAGCGGCACGCCATGGCCGGGCTGCTCGGCCACGCCACCAGCTTCGCGCGGCGGAAGATGAACCTCGGCTACCGCGAGGCGCGGCTGCTGGAAGGCGGCGTGCTCGGCCCGGCCGGCGCGGTGCTGCGCGGGCACGAATTCCACTACGCCACGGTCACCACCCCGGGCGGGGACCCGCCGCTGGCCACGCTGCGCGACGCCGCGGGCGCCGATCTCGGCCCCGGCGGCGGGCGGCGCGGCCGGGTCAGCGGCAGCTTCTTCCACGTCATCGCCGCGCAGGAGCCGTGATGCCCGCCTATCCCAGCCTCGATGCCCTCCGCGCCGCCTGCGCCGCCCTTCCGGCGGGCGACGAAGCCGCCGCCGCCGCCGTGGCGGCCCGCCAGGCACGGCTGACCAAGCCGCCCGGCAGCCTGGGCCGGCTGGAGGAACTCGCCGCCTGGATGGCGCGCTGGCAGGGCCGCGCTCTGCCAATGCTGGAGCGGGTGCAGGTGCTGGTCTTCGCCGGCAATCATGGCGTGGCGGCGCGCGGCGTCTCGCCCTACCCGGCGGCGGTGACGGCGCAGATGGTGGCCAATTTCGCCGCCGGCGGCGCCGCCATCAACCAGCTCGCGGCGGTGGCCGGGGCGGCGCTGCGCGTGGTGCCGCTGGCGCTCGACACCCCGACCAAGGACTTCACCGCCGCCCCCGCGATGGACGAGGCGGCGTTCCTGGACGCGGTGAACCAGGGCGCCGCCGCGCTGGAGCCGGGGGTGGGGCTGCTCTGCCTGGGCGAGATGGGCATCGGCAACACCACCGCCGGCGCGGCGCTGGCCGCCGCGCTGTTCGGCGGCGGCGGCGCCGCCTGGGCCGGGCGCGGCACAGGCGTGGATGAGGCCGGCCTCGCCCGCAAGCGCGCCGCGGTGGATGCCGCCCTCGCCTGCCACGCCCCCGCGCTCGCCGACCCGCTGGAGGCCGCGCGCCGCCTCGGCGGGCGGGAGCTGGCGGCGATCCTCGGCGCCACGCTGGAAGCGCGGCGCAGGGGCGTGCCGGTGCTGCTGGACGGCTTCGTCTGCACCGCCGCCGCCGCGCCGCTGGCGCGCCTCGCCCCCGGCGGGCTGGACCATGCGCGGGTGGCGCATCGCTCGGCCGAGGCGGGGCACGCAAGGCTGCTGGCGGCGCTCGGCCAGGCGCCGCTGCTCGATCTCGGGATGCGGCTGGGCGAGGGTTCGGGCGCCGCGCTCGCCGTGCCGCTGCTGCGCGCGGCGCTGGCCTGCCACGCCGGCATGGCCACCTTCGACGAGGCGGGCATCTCGGGCGCGGCCGGATGAGCGGCTGGCTCATCGGCTGGCTGGCCGCGCGCCGGGCGGAACTCGGCGCGGCGCTCGGGCTGATGACGCGCCTGCCGCTCGGCCGCTGGCCGATGCCGGAGGCGCCGGAGGGCTTCGCCCGCGCCGCCTGGGCCTATCCGCTGGCCGGCGCGCTGGCGGGGGGGCTGGCGGGGGGAGCGCAGGCGCTGCTGCTCTGGGCCGGGATGCCGCCCGCCCTGGCCACGGCCTGGGCGCTGGCCGCCCTGCTGCTGCTGACCGGCGCCCTGCACGAGGACGGGCTGGCCGACATGGCCGACGGTTTCGGCGGCGGGCGGGACCGCGAGCGCAAGCTCGCCATCATGCGCGACAGCCGCATCGGCAGCTATGGCGCGCTGGCGCTGCTGCTCTCGCTCGGGCTGCGCGGGGCGGCGCTGGCGCTGCTGGCCTCGCCGCTGGCCTGGGCGGCGGCGGGCGCGCTCTCCCGCGCCGCGCTGCTCCTCCCGCTCGGCCTGCTGCGCCCGGCGCGGGCGGACGGGCTGGCCGCCGGGCTCGGCCGTGCGGGCGTGCCGCCGGGCCTCGCGCTCGGGGTGGGGCTGGCCTTCCTGCTGCTGCCGGCGGGCGCCGCGCTCGCCGCCACGCTCGCCGCCGCCCTGGTCGGGCTGGGCGTGGCCTGGCTGGCGCGGCGGCAGGTGGGCGGCCATACGGGCGACATCCTGGGCGCCTGCGCGGTGCTGGCCGAATGCGCCGCGCTCTCGGCGCTCAGCCTCGGGCGGTAGGCGCCGCATGACAGGCGCGGCGCGGGGCGATACAGCTTGCCCCGTGCACGAGCAGAACCCCCCGCTGCGCCGTGGCTGGACCACTGGCGCCTGCGCCACGGCGGCGGCCAAGGCCGCCTTCGCCGCGCTGCGGACCGGCGCCTTCCCCGACCCGGTGACCATCACCCTGCCGCGCGGCGAGCGCCCCGCCTTCGCCCTGGTCGAACACGCCTTGCTGCCGGATGGCGGCGCCATGGCCGCCGTGGTGAAGGATGCCGGCGACGACCCGGACGTGACGCATGGCGCGCTGATCCGCGCCACGGTGCGCGCCCTGCCGCCCGGCTCCGGCGTGGTGTTCGCCGCCGGCGAGGGGGTTGGCACCGTCACGCTGCCCGGCCTGCCGCTGCCGCCGGGCGAGCCCGCCATCAACCCGATGCCGCGCGCCATGATCCGCGCCGCGCTCGCCGAGGTGGCGGGCGGCGAGGCGGATGCGCGGGTGGAGATCTCCATCCCCGGCGGCGCGGCGCTGGCGGAGCGGACGATGAACCCGCGCCTCGGCATCCTGGGCGGGCTTTCGGTGCTGGGCACCACGGGCATCGTCGTGCCCTATTCCTGCGCGGCCTGGATCCATTCTATCCATCGCGGCATTGACGTGGCGCGGGCGGCGGGGCTGGCGTATGTGGCGGGCGCCACCGGCAGCACCAGCGAGGAAGCCATCCGCCGCCACCACGCCCTGCCCGAGCAGGCGCTGATCGACATGGGCGATTTCGTCGGCGGCATGCTGAAATACCTGCGGGCGCACCCGATCCCGCGCGTTACCATCGCGGGGGGCTTGGCCAAGCTCACCAAGCTGGCGCAGGGGCGGCTGGACCTGCATTCGCGGCGCGGCGCGGTGGACCTGCCGGCGCTGGCGGAACTGGCCCGCGCCGCGGGGGCGGGGGAGGCGCTGGCCGCGCGCATCGCCACGGCCAACACGGCGCTGGAGGCCTTCACCCTGGCTGGCGCCGAGGGCATCGGCCTGCCGCGCGTCGTGGCGGAGGAAGCCCGCCGGGTGGCGCAGCGCGTGGTGGAGGGGGCGCCCATCCGCGTCGGTGTCGCGCTGTTCGGCCGGGACGGGGCGCTGCTGGCCGAGAGCAGCGAAGATTAGAAGCAGAAGACATTTCGCGTTTGGCGCCACGCCAGACTGACAAAAGTTTTTTGGTTCTTTTTTCCAAAAAAGAACCCTTCCCTTTCTTCAATCATCCCGCCCGCGAAAGCGGCGCTGATAATCCGTGCTGTAGAGCGCGCTCTCGCGGAACCCCTCCGGCGCCAGGGCGGGCCCGACCAGGATCAGCGCCGTCCGCTCGGCCGGGGCCTCCTCCATGCGCGCCACGATATCGGCCAGGGTGCCGCGCACCACCCGCTCATCCGGCCAGGAGGCGCGCACCACCACCGCCACCGGGCAGTCGGCGCCGTAAAGCGGGGTGAGGGTCTCGACGATCCGCCCCAGCGCGTGGATGGCCAGGTGCAGCGCCAGCGTGGCGCCGGTGGCGCCGAAGGCCTCCAGCGTCTCGCGCGGGGGCATGGCGGAGGCGCGGCCGGAGATGCGCGTGAGCACCACGCTCTGCGCCAGCTCCGGCACCGTCAGCTCCCGCCCGAGGGCGGCTGCGGCGGCGGCGAAGGCGGGGACGCCCGGCGTCACGGTGTAGGGGATGCCGTGGCGCTCCAGCCGCCGCACCTGCTCCGCCATGGCCGACCACACGGAGAGATCGCCTGAATGCAGCCGCGCCACATCCTGCCCCGCCGCATGGGCGCGGAGGTATTCGGCCTCGATGGCGTCGAGGTCGAGCGGGGCGGTGTCCACCAGCCGTGCGCCGGGCGGGCAGTGGGCCAGCAGCGCCGGCGGCACGATGGAGCCGGCATAGAGGCAGACCGGGCAAGCCGCCAGCAGGTCCCGCCCGCGCAGCGTGATGAGGTCCGCGGCACCCGGTCCGGCGCCGATGAAATGCACGGTCATGGCCTTATTCCTCCAGCGAGAGGGCGCAGGTCACGCCCTCCCCCGTGATGCGCGGCAGCGCCAGGCGGCCACCCAGCGCCAGCGCGCAGCCCTCGGCGATGGCGGCGTAGCCGGTGGCGCGGCGCGCCGTCTCGGATGGGGTGGGGCATCGCGGCTGCACGGCGCCCAGCGCCTCCTCCTCGACCCAGTGCAGCGGCACGCCGAGCGTGGCCGCCGCCTCGGCCAGCGCCGCCACCTCGCGCCGGAACCAGGGCGCGGCGAGCGCCCCCACCGCGAGGCCGGAGCGCCGCTCGGCCTCCCGCACCAGGGCGACGATGGCCGCCGCCGAGACGCCGGGGCGCGCGCCGAGCCCGGCCACCGCCAAGGGGGAAGCCATCGCCGCGGCCGCGCCGGCCTCGGCCCATGGCTTCTCCGCCACGTATTGCGTCACCGTCATCGCCGGGCGGAAGCCGTGCATCGTGCCCACCCGGTCCAGGCGCTCCACGCCGAGGCGCGTCAGCGCGCCGCCCCAGCGGGCATGGGCGGCGTAGAGCACGGCCTCAGTCTCGATGGTCACGGCATTCGCCACCAGCCGGCCGCCGGGGCGCAGCGCCTGCCAGGCCGCCTCCAGCACGCCGGGCTGCCCGCCGCCGCCGCCCACGAACACAGCATCCGGCGCGGGCAGGCCGGCCAGGCCCTCCGGCGCGGCGGCGCGCACCAGGCGCAGCCCGGGCACGCCCAGCGCCAGCGCGTTGCGCGCCGCGCCCGCCGCCCGCTCCGGGCGCGGCTCCAGCCCGATGGCGCGGTTGGCCGGGTGGCGCAGCAGCCACTCGATCGCCACCGAGCCGCTGCCGCAGCCGATGTCCCACAGCAGCTCCCCCTGGCGCGGCGCCAGCATGGCCAGGGTCACCGCGCGCACCTCGCGCTTGGTGATCTGCCCGTCCTGCTCGAAGAACGCTTCCGGCAGGCCGGGCGCCAAGGGCAGAACCCGCGCGGCGGGGCCCGCCACCACCTCCAGCGCCAGCATGTTCAGCGGGTCCGGCGCATGGGCGAAGGCTTCCGCCTTGGTCTCATGGTGGCGCTCGCGCGGGCCGCCCAGCGCCTCCAGCACCACCATCCGCGTCGGCCCGAAGCCGTGGCGGCAGAGCAGCGCGGCGACCTGCGCGGGGGTGGCGGCATCGGCCGAGAGGGCCAGCAGCCGCGCGCCCGGCTGCAGCAGCGGCAGCAGCCGCTCCAGCGGCCGGCCGCAGAAGGAGATCGTGGCGCAATCCTGCATCGCCCAGCCCAGCCGCGCGCAGGCGAGCGCGAAGGCCGAGGGCGCCGGCAGGCACAGGAACTCCCCCGCCGCCACATGCCGCGCCAGCGTGGCGCCGATGCCGAAGCAGAACGGGTCGCCCGAGGCCAGGACGGCGGTGGGCCGGCCGCGCCGCGCCAGCAGGGCGGGCAGCCCGGCCAGCATCGGGCTGGGCCAGGGATGTGCCGAGCCGCTCAGATGCCCCGCCGCCAGCGCCAGGTGCCGCGCGCCGCCGAACACCGCCTCCGCCCCTTCCAGCAGGCTGCGCGCGGCGGGGGAGAGGCCCTCGACGCCATCCTCGCCCAGCCCGATGATGGAGAGCCAGGGTGTGCTGCTCATGACGGGGTGCGATGCGGGTTCTGCTGCTGGGAGGGACGACCGAGGCACGGGCGCTGGCGCAGGCGCTCGCCGGGGATGCGCGCTTCCGCGCCACCCTCTCGCTCGCCGGCGCCACGCGGGCGCCGCTGCCGCAGCCGCTGCCGGCGCGGGTGGGCGGCTTCGGCGGCGTGGCCGGGCTGGTGACCTACCTGCGCGCCGAAGGCATCGCGGCGCTGGTCGATGCCACCCACCCCTTCGCCGCGCAGATGACGCGCCATGCCGCCGCGGCCGCCGCCCTGGCGGGCGTAGCCCTGCTGCGGGTGGAGCGCCCCGCCTGGAGCCCCACGCCCGGTGATGACTGGCGCGAATTCCCGGACATGCCCGCCATCGCCGCCGCGCTGGGGGAAGCACCGCGCCGCGTCTGGCTGACGGTGGGGCAGAAGGAGCTGGTGCCCTTCCGCGCCGCCCCGCAGCACGACTACCTGATCCGCAGCGTCGATCCACCCGCGCCGGAGAGCCTGCCGCCGCGCGCCACCGTCATCGCCGCCACCGGCCCCTTCACGCTGGAGGGGGAGCGCGCCCTGCTGCGCGCCCACCGCATCGACGTGCTGGTGAGCAAGAATTCGGGCGGCACGGCCACCGAGGCCAAGCTCCAGGCGGCGCGCGAGGCCGGGCTGCCGGTGCTGCTGCTGGCCCGCCCGCCCGCGCCCGAAGGGCTGCGCGCCGTGCCGGATGCGGAGGCGGCGCTGGCCTGGCTTCACGCGCTGCGCGCCGAGCGAGGGGCGTAGAGCCAGGGGCGCCGCCCCTCGCCGCGCGGGATCAGCCGGCTTTGCGCCGTGCCGATCATCACCAGGGTGCGCATGTCGGCCCGCGCCGGGTCGGCCTCCGCGAGTGGCTGGATGGCGATGGCCTCCTCCGGCCGGCTGACGGCGGTGGCGAAGGCCACGGGGGTCCCGCCGGGCAACATCTCCCGCAGGATTTCCAGGGCACGGCCCAACTGCCACGGCCGCGCGCGCGAGATGGGGTTGTAGAGCGCCACCACGAATCCCGCCCCCGCCGCCGCCCGCAGCCGCTGCTCGACCAGCGGCCAGGGCTTGAGGTTGTCGGAGAGGGAGAGGGCGCAGAAATCATGCCCCAACGGCGCGCCGAGCCGGGCGGCGGCGGCGAACATGGCCGAGAGGCCGGGCAGTACCGCGACATCCAGCGCGCGCCAGGCCGCGGGGCCGCCCTCCAGCGCCTCGAACACGGCGCTGGCCATGGCGAACACCCCCGCATCGCCCGAGGAGACCACCGCCACCCGCGCCCCCTCCGCCGCCAAAGCGAGGGCGTGGCGGGCGCGCTCCAGTTCCTGCCGGTTGTCCGTCTCGTGGCGGCGCTGGCCGGGGGCGTGCGGCACACGGGCGACATAGGGGCCGTAGCCGATGATGTCGGTGGCCTCGGCCAGGGCCGCGCTGGCCTCGGGCGTGCGGAGGGAATCCGCGCCGGGGCCGAGGCCGATGATCTTCAGCCAGGACATGTAGCGCCTTCTTTTTCTGAAGAAAAAGAAGCAAAAAGACTTTTGTCAGTGGGGCACGGTCCCCCGTCGAAGCGGGACGCTAAACGGACAGAAGTTTTTTGGTTCTTTTTTTCAAAAAAGAACATGGCTTTTCTTGTCATCGGACCCCCTGCCGCCCTGGGACCAGCACCAGCGAGAAATAGGGGGCGGGGCTGTCGTCGCGTTCGGCGAGCGGCAGGATCACCTCGCCCGGCATGGTGCCGCGCTCGGCATAGAGGGCGCGCGCCGTCAGGCCCAGCGCGTCCAGCACGGCGCGCAGCTTGGGCAGGTTGCGGCCGAGCTTCATCACCACCGCCGCGTCGCACCGCCCCAGCGCCGCCGCCAGTTCCTCCGCCGGCATGGTGGCGGGGAGAACCGAGAGGATGTCGTCGCCATGCACCATCGGCGCCAGGGCGCGGGACCAGCAGCCGGACATGGCGGTGATGCCCGGCGTCACCTCCACCGGGAAGCGCGGTCGCAGCCGGTCGAACAGGTACATGGCCGAGCCGTAGAGGAAGGGGTCGCCCTCGCAGAGCAGCGCCACATCCTCGCCCGCGCCGAGGCGCCCGGCCAGCGTGGCGGCGCAGTCCTCGTAGAAGGCGGCCATGCCCGCGGCGTAGCGGCCATCCTCCACGGAGATCTCGGTGGTGTAGGGGTATTCGAAGCGCAGCGCCGCGGCGGCCGGGTTCAGGTGCGGCGTGGCGATCGTGAAGGCATGGCCCGGCCGGCCCCGCCTGGCGAAGAAGGCATAGGCCGGGGCGCGCGCCAGGATGCGCGCGGCGCGCAGCGTCACCAGCTCCGGATCGCCGGGGCCGACGCCCAGGATGTGCAGCGTGCCGAACGTCATTCCCGCTCCGTCGCCAGGGCGTTGATTGCGGCCACCGCCATGGCGCTGCCGCCCTGCCGGCCTTCCACGATCATCCAGGGCACGAGGTTCCACGCCGATAGCGCCGCCTTCGACTCGGCGGCGCCGACGAAGCCCACCGGCAGGCCGATGATGGCGGCGGGCGGCGGCGCGCCCGCGTCGAGCAGCTCCAGCAGGTGGAACAGCGCGGTGGGCGCGTTGCCGATGGCCACCACCGCGCCGCGCAGCGTCTCCCCCCAGAAATCCAGCGCGGCGGCGGAGCGGGTGTTGCCGATGGCGCGGGCATGCTCCGGCACGCGCGGGTCGTCCAGCAGGCAGAGGATCTCGTTGGCGGCGGGCAGGCGCGGGCGGGTGATGCCCTGCGCCACCATCTTGGCGTCGCACAGCACCGGCGCCCCGGCGCGCAGCGCGGCCTCGGCTGCGGCGGTGAAGCCGGGGGCGAAGCGGATGTGCCGCGCCACCTCCACCAGCCCGCAGGCATGGATGACACGCACCGCGACACGCGCCTCGGCGGCGGTGAAGCCGGCGAGGTCCGCCTCCGCCCGGATGGTGGCGAAGGATTTCTCATAGATCGCCGCGCCGTCGCGGATGTAGTCGTAGCCGCTCATTCCTGTTCCAGTCCGGCTCGTTCCAGTTCGGCCGCCGCTTCGGCAAGGGTCAGCCCGGTGCGGAGCGGTGAATCCCCGGCGCGGGCCTGGCGCAGCAGGGCATAGCCATCGGGCGCCGCCACCAGCACCGCCGTCGCCGGCGCGGGATGCGCGCAGCCTTTGGCGCAGCCCGAGAGATGCAGCAAGCCCTTCGCCGACACCGCCCCGCGCGCCAGCAGGGCGCGGGCATCGGCGCGGGTGTCGGCCTGGCCGCTGGCGCAGCCCGCCGCGCCCGGGCAGGCCACCACGCGGCGGCGCGGATCGGCCGGGTCCGTGATCCAGCCGGCGGTGGCCCGCGCCAGCGCGGCAGGGCGGCGGACGCCCGCCAGCAGCAGCGCGCGCCAGGGGGTGAGGCGCAGCGTGCCGTCGCCGAATTCTTCTGCCAGATCCGCCAGGGCGGCGAGGCCCGCCCCGTCCAGCACGCCGAATTCCGGGGCGAGGCCGAAGGCGCCGCGACC